>CAKAHR010000001.1:825000-1046870 GCA_916439135.1 uncultured Streptococcus sp.
ATCATATCGTAACTCGCCGGTTCATTCTACAAAAGGCACGCTCTCACCCATTAACGGGCTCGAACTTGTTGTAGGCACACGGTTTCAGGTTCTATTTCACTCCCCTCCCGGGGTGCTTTTCACCTTTCCCTCACGGTACTGGTTCACTATCGGTCACTAGGGAGTATTTAGGGTTGGGAGATGGTCCTCCCAGATTCCGACGGGATTTCACGTGTCCCGCCGTACTCAGGATACTGCTAGGTACAAAGACTATTTAAAATACGAGGCTCTCACTCTCTTTGGCTGACCTTCCCATGTCATTCTTCTATAATCTTTGTGTCCACATTGCAGTCCTACAACCCCGAAGAGTAAACTCTTCGGTTTGCCCTCCTGCCGTTTCGCTCGCCGCTACTAAGGCAATCGCTTTTGCTTTCTCTTCCTGCAGCTACTTAGATGTTTCAGTTCACTGCGTCTTCCTCCTCATATCCTTAACAGATATGGGTAACAGGTATCACCTGCTGGGTTCCCCCATTCGGAAATCCCTGGATCATCGCTTACTTACAGCTACCCAAGGCATATCGTCGTTTGTCACGTCCTTCTTCGGCTCCTAGTGCCAAGGCATCCACCGTGCGCCCTTATTAACTTAACCTTATTTTTTGACCTTTCAGTCATAAACTCTTTATTAATACTACAGCGTTTTCGGTTTATTTTCTTGTTACTATTTGATATAGATATTCAATTTTCAATGTGCATTACTTGGTGATCTCTCACCAATGGAGCCCTAGCGGGATCGAACCGCTGACCTCCTGCGTGCAAAGCAGGCGCTCTCCCAGCTGAGCTAAGGCCCCACAAGACCTCTCAAGACTAAACAAGACCAATGTGCATTCCTTATCCTTAGAAAGGAGGTGATCCAGCCGCACCTTCCGATACGGCTACCTTGTTACGACTTCACCCCAATCATCTATCCCACCTTAGGCGGCTGGCTCCTAAAAGGTTACCTCACCGACTTCGGGTGTTACAAACTCTCGTGGTGTGACGGGCGGTGTGTACAAGGCCCGGGAACGTATTCACCGCGGCGTGCTGATCCGCGATTACTAGCGATTCCGACTTCATGTAGGCGAGTTGCAGCCTACAATCCGAACTGAGACTGGCTTTAAGAGATTAGCTTGCCGTCACCGACTTGCGACTCGTTGTACCAGCCATTGTAGCACGTGTGTAGCCCAGGTCATAAGGGGCATGATGATTTGACGTCATCCCCACCTTCCTCCGGTTTATTACCGGCAGTCTCGCTAGAGTGCCCAACTGAATGATGGCAACTAACAATAGGGGTTGCGCTCGTTGCGGGACTTAACCCAACATCTCACGACACGAGCTGACGACAACCATGCACCACCTGTCACCTCTGTCCCGAAGGAAAACTCTATCTCTAGAGCGGTCAGAGGGATGTCAAGACCTGGTAAGGTTCTTCGCGTTGCTTCGAATTAAACCACATGCTCCACCGCTTGTGCGGGCCCCCGTCAATTCCTTTGAGTTTCAACCTTGCGGTCGTACTCCCCAGGCGGAGTGCTTAATGCGTTAGCTTCGGCACTAAACCCCGGAAAGGGTCTAACACCCTAGCACTCATCGTTTACGGCGTGGACTACCAGGGTATCTAATCCTGTTTGCTCCCCACGCTTTCGAGCCTCAGCGTCAGTTACAAGCCAGAGAGCCGCTTTCGCCACCGGTGTTCCTCCATATATCTACGCATTTCACCGCTACACATGGAATTCCACTCTCCCTCTTGCACTCAAGTTAAACAGTTTCCAAAGCGTACTATGGTTAAGCCACAGCCTTTAACTTCAGACTTATCTAACCGCCTGCGCTCGCTTTTACGCCCAATAAATCCGGACAACGCTCGGGACCTACGTATTACCGCGGCTGCTGGCACGTAGTTAGCCGTCCCTTTCTGGTAAGATACCGTCACAGTGTGAACTTTCCACTCTCACACTCGTTCTTCTCTTACAACAGAGCTTTACGATCCGAAAACCTTCTTCACTCACGCGGCGTTGCTCGGTCAGACTTCCGTCCATTGCCGAAGATTCCCTACTGCTGCCTCCCGTAGGAGTCTGGGCCGTGTCTCAGTCCCAGTGTGGCCGATCACCCTCTCAGGTCGGCTATGTATCGTTGCCTTGGTGAGCCGTTACCTCACCAACTAGCTAATACAACGCAGGTCCATCTGGTAGTGATGCAATTGCACCTTTTAAGTAAATATCATGCGATATCTACTCTTATGCGGTATTAGCTATCGTTTCCAATAGTTATCCCCCGCTACCAGGCAGGTTACCTACGCGTTACTCACCCGTTCGCAACTCATCCGGAGAAGCAAGCTCCTCCTTCAGCGTTCTACTTGCATGTATTAGGCACGCCGCCAGCGTTCGTCCTGAGCCAGGATCAAACTCTCATTAAAAGTTTGAGTTCTCACTCATTTCTGTCACTGACAGATTTATTGTTTTTTTCATTGTTCAGTACTACAACATCAGTTGTAGTGCCCTGCACATTGGTTCGTCTTGTTCAGTTTTCAAAGGTCTTTGCCTCTCATCTCTTTCATGAGCGACAACTATATTAGTATATCACAGTCACTTTTAACTGTCAACAGGTTTTTTTAACTTTTTTATTCCCATTAACTCAACCGCAATACACCCATAGTCCGTACGGGATTCGAACCCGTGTTACCGCCGTGAAAAGGCGGTGTCTTAACCCCTTGACCAACGGACCTTGAGCTTTTTTCAACTCTTTCTATTATATACACTTTTTTCGACTTGTCAAGAACTTAAGATAATTTTTTCTTATTTTTTATTTCTTACAAAACAAAAAGCCCACTGTTGTAGGCTTTCTGTAAGGTATATTTTAAAATTAAAGCATCTTGTTGTAGAATTCAACGATAAGTGCTTCGTTGATTTCTGGGTTGATTTCATCACGTTCTGGCAAACGAGTCAATGAACCTTCCAATTTTTCAGCATCAAATGATACGAATGCTGGACGTCCAAGAGTAGCTTCAACTGCTTCAAGGATAGCTGGAACTTTCATTGATTTTTCACGAACTGAGATCACTTGACCTGGAGTCACGCGGTATGATGGGATATCAACACGTTTTCCGTCAACAAGGATGTGACCGTGGTTTACGAATTGACGAGCTTGACGACGAGTAGTCGCAAGACCAAGACGGTAAACTACGTTATCCAAACGACGTTCCAAAAGAAGCATGAAGTTGAAACCTAGGATTCCGCCCTTGATTTTTGTAGCTTGTACGAACAAGTTACGGAATTGTTTTTCACCTACTCCGTAAGTGAAACGAAGTTTTTGTTTTTCAGCCAATTGCAAACCGTATTCTGACAATTTAGAACGGTTGTTTGGTCCGTGTTGTCCTGGTACGTAGTTACGACGTGCCAATTCTTTACCTGTACCTGTAAGTGAAAGGCCAAGGCGACGAGCTTGTTTCCAAGATGGTCCTGTATAACGTGACATGTGTATGTCCTCCTAATATAGATATAATTTCGGCGGAAATAGTCACTTAGAAAGCCCTGATTCGTGCAGATGCCCTTCGCCTAAACAGCCAAGGTTACTTGTTATAAGACACCTGTTGACGAGCTTCATGCTTTCCTGCTGCTATTTCACACAAAGGCTATTGTACCATGAAATACTACATTTGTAAAGAGAATTTTTTTAGTTTTATTTCAAATTAAGATGAAATGTAAACGTACTTCCTAATCCATGCTGGCTTTCTGCTGTTATTTCACCACCAAGTTGGTGGGCTAGTTCTCGTGCGATCGCAAGTCCTAATCCATGACCACCTGTCTTCATATTACGCGACGTTTCTACACGATACAGTCGGTTAAAAATTTTTTCCAAATCTTCAGGAAGAATACCTTGACCCTCGTCTTTCACACTGATTATCAGCTCTTCTTCTGTTAATTGAGCAAGAACTTCAATCCTAGTTCCAGGTTCTGAATATTTAAATGCATTGTTTAACAAATTGACTAGAATACGAGAGAGTTTGTCGTAATAACTCTTGATTTTCGCAGACTCAGGCTTTACTTGAATGTAGACATCTCGCTCCTCTTGTTCAATCTGAAGTTGAAATTCACTCATCGACTCAATCAACAGCTGATCTAAAAACACATCTTCGACTTCTTCGTCAGCTATATCTTGAGGCTGAGCGTTAAGAGTCAAAACATCCAACTCCTCGACTAGCTTGTTTAAACGCTCGGTTTGGCGACCAATCGTCGTTAAGTAATGGAGTCGTTCCTCTTCCTTGATTACTCCATCTAGAATTCCTTCCACAGTAACCTGAATGGAGGTAATCGGAGTTTTAATATCATGAGAGAGCTGAGCAATCATCATTCTCTTTTCTTGCTCACTCTCATCAAGTGATTGAAAGGTATCTTGTAAATTGCGGGACATATCATTAAAAGCCTGGCCTAACTCTTGAAATTCTATCGGTCCTTTGGTTTCGATTTCTGTGCTGAAATCTTTTCCAGCTATATTCTGAGCTTGTTTTTTCAAATGTTTCAGAGAAGAAAAAACAGGTGACAAAAGAAAGATGCTCACTGCAGCGCCAATGAAGCTTGCAATCAGGGTCATTCCAACCAGAAAGTAAACTTCACTTTTCTCAATCAACATTCGTTGGACTGCCCAGAAAACGACCAAAATCGTTAGTAGAGTCGAAACTAGATACCCCACTAAAATATAGCTTTTTAATTTCATTTTTTACCTCTCGGTCTTTCCATCTTATAGCCCAATCCCCAAACAGTTTTGATAGCAGGAGTGTTTAAATTCGTATACTTACTCAACTCTTGTCTCAAAGCATGGATATGAACATTGAGTGTATTTGTATCATCTACATAGTCCTCCTGCCATACCTTTTCGTAAAGTTCAGTCTTTGAAAAGACTCTCTCAGGATTGCTGGCTAATATCCATAGAAGTTCAAAAGATTTCACTGTCAATTCCAAAGGCTGGTCTCCAATGCGAACCTCATGAGTCACATGGTTGATCACTAAGTCACCAAAATCAATCTGCTCGGTCTCTCCGCCACGACTAAGGCGGCGTAAGATATTATTCACTCTCAAAACCAATTCCCGTGGGCTAAACGGTTTAGCTATAAAATCATCCGCCCCCAAACTTAATCCATAAATCTTATCCTGTTCGCTTGTCTTAGCAGTTGTAAAGAGAAAGGGTTGATCAGGGGCAATATACTGAACTTCGCTGATGAAATCATAACCATCCATATTAGGCATCATGATATCTGTGATAATGAGATCGATAGATTTTTTTCTAAAAAGTTCTAATCCTTCCTTACCGTCATGGGCAACTAAAACATCGTAACCTGCCTGTAAAAGATAGCGATTTTGAATATCTAGAATATCTATCTCATCATCAACCAACAAAATTGTCTTTTTCATCTGACACTCCTTTGACAAAAACAGTGTTATACTTGCTTTAGTATAACACTATTTTTCCTAATGTTTAAATGATTTGAACCTTAATCTTCTCTTTTGGTTTTCCAACCTAAAAATCCAACAAAACCTGCCAAGGCTAGGCCAAGGATTCCAAGTCCAGCTGTAGCCGTTTGAGCTTCACCAGTATTTGGTAGCATCGCTTTATCATCTTTTTTCATCATATTAGCCATTGGGCTAGAAGCTGGTTGATCTACTTTCATATCTGACATATGGTGATTTGTACCCATCATACCCTCAGTCGTACCTGTAGAGCCTGTTTCAGAAGGCTTCGTATTCATCTGACCTTGTTGAGATGGTATTGTCGCCATTTCTTTTCCACGAAGCTGAATCGTTACTTGGCGAGTAGCAATCAGATTGTTCAAATCAGGTTTGCCGTCTTTAGCGCCATAGACTTTAATAGTAGCTGAATATGTATGGGTTCCGTTAGCTCGAAGTTGCTCCAGCAAGGCCTGACCATCTTTGCCAACCGTATTGCCATTCAAATCCACTTCGTAGAAATATTGGCCTTTAGCCAAGCTTTCAAGTGGCAATAGAGCAGAATTTTTAGCTGAGCCGTTGTCTGACCATGGGGCTTTGTCTGAGGCTTTTAACAAGAGGCGAGTCAACATCCCATCTCCACCAAAAGCTTCGTATGGAATAACTTGGTTGACACCAGCCAAGAAAGGTCCAGGAACCATAGCCTTATCAAGGTAGCTAGCTGGAACATCAATCATGTCTTTGACATTGTTAACAACAGACTCTTTAACCTGATTTGGTGTGGTCAAGCCATTCAAATTAACAGTCAAATCTTTAGTCGCTACTAGGTTAGTCAAATCGGCCTTGCCATCTTTCACACCGTACACCTTAATAGTAGCTTTATAACTTTGAGTACCATTTTGTTTCAAGAAGTCAAGAAGCTCTTTATCTGATTTACCTTGAGTACCTGCCAAATCCACTTCATAGAAGTAAAGGCCTTTGCCTAAGTTTTCTACTGGTGGGAGAGCAGAATTTTTAGCTGAGCCGTTGTCTGACCATGGGGCCTTATCGGATGCTTTCAAGATAAGGCGAGTCAACATACCATCACCAGCAAAGAACTCATATGGAATGACTTGATTGACGCCGGCTGTAAATGGTCCTGGGAAATTGGCTTTGTCAAGGTAGCTAGCTGGGACATCTACTGTGTCTTTGGTGTTATCAGCCACACCCTTTTTCACTTCAGCTGGAGTGGTCAAGCCATTCAAATTAACATCCAAATCCTTAGTCGCCACAAGATTTGTTAAGTCAGCTTTGCCGTCTTTCGCACCGTACACTTTAATAGTAGCTTTATAACTTTGCGTTCCATTTTGTTTCAAGAGGTCAAGTAGCTCTTTGTCAGATTTACCTTGAGTACCTGCCAAGTCTACTTCATAGAAGTAAAGACCTTTGCTCAATTTCTCTACCGGTGGGAGAGCAGGATTTTTAGCCGTTCCATTATCTGACCATGGAGCCTTATCAGAGGATTTCAAGATAAGGCGAGTCAACATACCGTCACCAGCGAAGAATTCGTATGGAATGACTTGGTTGACACCAGCTGTAAATGGACCTGGGAAATTAGCTCTATCCAAGTAAGAAGCTGGGACTTCTACTGTGTCTTTGGTGTTGTCGGCCACACCTTTTTGCACTTCAGCTGGAGTGGTCGCTGGTTGCGCTTCACTGGCTTCGCGGTCTTGTCCAGAAGCTGTAGACATAGGATCTTCCACAGGTTTAACTGCATCTTCTGTTGGTTTCTTAGAGTCAGGTTGTGCTTGCACTTCTTCTTTTGGTGCTACTACTGGCTCTTTAGCAGTTTCGTCCGCTTTTCTGAAGAACTTGTCGTATCCACACTTGCTTGAGGTGTTGGAACAGACTGTTCTGAAGAAAGATCTACATCTACTGCTTTATCTAGAACCTCTGCTGATAGGTCGCCCTTTTCACTCACTGAGGCGTCGTTTGACACGACTTGGGCAGGAGTCGGATTGACGACATCAGCACGTGCAGAACTTGGTTGACCGACTAGGACAAAGAAGCCACTAGCCACAACAACTGAAGCAACACCGACACTGAGGCGGCGAATAGACCAACGAGTATATCTCTGATTTGGATTGAATTTCATAGGATTCTCCTTAGAGTTTTCTTTTTTGATGACTCTAGTATAATCTCCTAAAATTAAAAAGGATTAAGAAAAAGTTAAAATTTTTCTTAAATCCTTCTTATAAAATACTTATATTGACTCAATAGTCACTAGAAAAAAGAATGGTCATTTCTCTTTTAATCATTGAGGTGTGCTAGATTATCTAAATATTGGTTATTGATTACTGCCATCATATAGCCATCAGCTTTCAATAGATCATTCGGCCCAAATTGAACATCCAAGGGAGCATTTTCATAGTCACGAAAACCAAGAATATTGAGATTGTATTGTCCTCGAAGATCAAGTTGACCTAGACTCTTACCTGCCCACGACCGTGGAATTTTCATCTCGACTATCGAGACATTTTTGTCCAACTGAAAAACATCAACGCTGTTATTAAACAGAATAGTCTGCGCCAACGAACGCCCCATCTCATACTCTGGGGAAATGACTGAATCTGCGCCAATTTTTTCAAGGACTTTTTTTGCTGTATGGCTTTTAACCTTAGCAATAACAGTTGGCACTCCTAGACTCTTGCAATGCATGACTGCAAGCACACTAGATTCTAAATTTTCCCCAGTTGCCACCACAACTGTATCGCAGGTATCAATTCCTGCTGAGAGCAAGAGCTCTTCATCGGTAATATCTCCAACAACTCCACGTACCAAGACCGGTTCGAACT
The DNA here is from genome assembly GCA_916439135.1 of uncultured Streptococcus sp. GTDB lineage: Bacteria > Bacillota > Bacilli > Lactobacillales > Streptococcaceae > Streptococcus. The sequence goes on from CAKAHR010000001.1 coordinate 833,285, forward strand.
GATTGATTCGTTCCTCATGGTCATCAATGGCGATAATATTTATATCATGCTGAGCGAGAGCGGTAAGTACACTACTCCCAAAAATACCCAAACCTAAAATTCCAATTGTCCGATCTGACATAGTTTATCCTTTCTTATCCTATGGTAATATCTGCTTTCATATAGTGGATCATATCTTTCTTATCTGGTTGATACTCAGCCAAACTAACTAATAGCGTCAGTGGTCCAATTCGTCCGATAAACATCAGTAGCATGACGACGCTAAGTGCTATCTTACCTAACTCTGGTGTCAAGTTCGCTGTTACTCCAACGGTAGCAAGCGCTGAAATTGTCTCGAACATGATGTAGATAAAGCGCGGATTCCCTTCTGCTGTTACCCCTAACAGGATCAAGCCCAGCAAGAAAGTTAGCAAGAAGATAATAAAGACACTGAATGATTTGGACTGTCCGAGGTAAAATTGTTCTTCGAGCTACATTGGCATGAGGCAAGCCTAAAAGCTCACTGCGTGCAAATACTAATAATACAAAGAAGGTTGTGATTTTAAGCCCCCCGGCTGTTCCACCAGGCGCCCCACCGAGAAACATCTGCAAAATATAGATCATCAAGGTAACAGGCCTAGCCTGAGTAAAATCAATAGAAGCGAAGCCTGCCGTCCGCATGCTGACAGTTTGGAAGAAACTGACTAGCAATTTATCTGGGAAGTTGAGATTTCCAATCGTTCCCGGATTGTTCCACTCTATCAAGAGGGTTGAAACTGTTCCAGTAAATAAAATTCCAGCTGTCAAGAAGAGAACCAACTTGGTATGGAAGCGAAGCCGACGTTTTTTCTTGCTCAACTGCGTGGCCAGGTCAAACCAAACCATGAACCCTAGACCGCCTGTGATGATCAAAGCAGCAAGCACTAGATTAATCAAAGGATCAGTTTGAAAAGCTACTAAACTTGTACTTCCAAAATTATCAAAACCAGCATTACAGAAAGCTGAAATAGCTACGAAGATAGAGGTAAAAATCCCTCGGCCCCAACCAAATTCCGGAACAAAACGAAAACTTAACAGGAAGGCTCCGAGTCCTTCAACGATAAAAGTCGTCAAGAAAATCGAACGTATGAAAACCATTAAAGACTGAGTTTCTCCATAACTAAAGCTCTCCAGAATTGTTTCACGGCTACGAAGACTTAGCTTTTGCTTGCTTTGAATATAAAAGACCCCTATAAAGGTCATGAGACCCAAACCACCAATCTGGATTAAAAACATACAGATTAACTGCCCCCAGATGTTATATGTGGTAGCTACTGGTTGAGTAAAGAGTCCTGTCACACAGACCATGGATACTGCTGTAAAGAGATGGTCGAAATAGGTCGCTTGGGAGCTTGTTGCTTGCACAAATGGCAGACTCAAAAGGAGAGAGCCTGCGAGAATAACCAAAGCAAAACTTAAAAAAATTCGACGAGCAGGTGATAAACGCCCCAAGGTCGTGTTTATTTTTTCCGAAAATGATTTGAATAACATAGTTACATTGTACCATAAAACAGTTAAAGCAGTCACATATGACTAACGATTTCAAGACAGAGTTCCAAGGCTTTGTCAAAAGCTTCTGCACCCCAATCGCGGCTATCATAATTTTCTAAATCGGCTAGAGAGTCTGCTGTAAACAGTAACTCACCCCAGACTGCTCCACGAAGCTGGGCAACTGCAGCTAAAGCTGCACATTCCATCTCCACAACTGCACAGCCTTCCTCTTTGCGATAGGCAACTTTTTCAGCTGTTTCTCGGTAAAAACCATCTGTCGACCAGGTCATGACTTCCTCATAAGGAATACCTCTTTGTTCCAAGACTTGCTCAATGGCAGAGATAGGCTCAGTCTGCATCTCCATATAACGAGAAGGTGACGCATAATGGTAACTAGTTCCTTCATCACGTAGCGCTCGGACTGGAACTAGGAAGGCATTTTCTTCTATATTCGTTAACACGCCACAAGTTCCGGTAGAGATGATTTTCTCCACACCGTAGCCAATCAGCCAATCCATAAACTGGGCCGCAGGGGCAGAACCAACAGGAGCCTGGGCTAGACAAACTTTTTCACCTTTGTAGTCCATGACATAAACCGGATAGGTCTTAGTGGCAGAAACGAACTCACCAACGCACTCTGCTTCTACTTCCTGAGCATAACGATCAATCTCCTCCTCCAAAAATGCATAGATACACTTCTTTGGCAATTGTAAATCCAAGCCTTCATGATTGGGCATAATGACTGCCTGAGGATTATTATCAAACTCTAAAATAGGAATGGCATGTTTTTGAATCATAAAGCACCTCCTCTAAATTTTTACTATTATATCAAAAGCTAAACGAAAGTCAAGACGGGAGGCTAAGTCAAATCAGAAAAACCTACCTTAAGTAGGAAACAACAATTAAATGCTTTTTTCGTCATAATAAAATTGCTATAGCTTAGGAATTAGTTTATAATAGATTGAATTTAAAAAAGGGAGAAATCTTATGAAATTCTATTCATATGACTATGTTCTCAGTCAGATTAGTCAACAGAATTGGACCATGATTATTGTGTCGACATTCTTAGTGATTGTGACTGGATTCTTTGCATTTAAGGCTTTCAAAGATAAAAGAGGGAGTAAGTTCCGTGAATTATCGCTCATTTCTATTTTGACGTTAATTGCTTTTGTATTGATTAGCATTACGAATTTTCAAAACAGCCAATCCAATGATAATCAATTTCGTAGTTCCTTACACTTCATCGAGATTGTATCAAAAGAGTTAGGTGTTGATAAAAAAGATATTTATGTCAATACTTCAGCTACTACTGATGGAGCTATTATTAAGGTTGGCGACAATTTTTATCGCGCCATTAGCGGGACTGACCAAGATAGCTATTTATTAGAAAAAATGGAACTCTATAAATCAGATGTGGAACTCGTGGAGGTTGAAAAATGATAAGCTTTTTTGCTACGATTGCAATTAAATTGGCCTTGGGGCTACTTTCTCTTGTTTTCGTTATTAACGTAACAGGTAAAGGAAATCTGGCACCAAGTTCTGCAGTAGATCAAATCCAGAACTTTGTTCTCGGGGGTATTATCGGTGGGGTTATCTACAATAGCTCGATTACCATCATCCAATACGTTGTTATCCTCATTATCTGGACTATTCTCATCCTGCTCCTTAAATGGCTGAATACCAATATTTCCTTTTTCAAACACTTAATTGACGGGAAACCAACTATTATCATTAAAAATGGTAAGTTAGATCCTGAAACCTGCCGCTCAAAAGGTCTTGCAGCTGCTGATGTTGCTCTTAAATTGCGCGCTCAAGGAATCTTCCAATTGAAGGATGTCAAGAGAGCTGTGATTGAGCAAAATGGACAGCTGATTGTCGTAAGAATGGGTGACGAAAATCCTAAGTACCCAGTCATTACAGATGGTGTTGTCCAAGTTGAAATCTTAGAAACAATTGGCAAATCCGAGGAGTGGCTAACTGAGAAATTGAAAGAAGAAGGTTTCGAAGAAGTCTCAAATATCTTTATCGCTGAATATGATAAAGGTCAATTGAATGTTGTAACCTATTAAAAAATAAACTGATGCTTTTCGTATCAGTTTTTTGCTTTTTAGTATAAAAGGGTATATACTTAAGTTATTATCTAATGGATTTTAGATGATGGAATAAATTAACGGAGGTATCCCCCATGTCAATCGAAGAAAAATTCAACCAAGCTAAAGGTTCTGTTAAAGAAGGTTTTGGTAAACTAACTGGCGATACAAAAACTCAAGCAGAAGGAGCTGCAGAAAAGGTAGCTTCAAAAGCTAAAGAAGTTGCTGAAGATGCAAAAGAAGCTGTCGAAGGCGCAGTAGCTGGCGTTAAAAACATCTTTAAAAAAGACGGAGAATAATTCTTTTTCGTCCTAATAACATAAGAAAATCTCCCTTCTCTTTCGAGAAAGGAGATTTTCTTTTATGGTCGTCCACCAGGGCCTCCATTTCCTTGAGGTCCACCTCCACCAGGTATCGAATTGACAATCTCAGTTTGTTTTTCACCATTGAAATAGATGTCTCCGCCTGTGTAAGTCGCTGTTCCATCAAAGTCAAAACCAGTTTGACCAGTCATTTTGATGGTTCCTCCCGTAACAGTAATGTTACCATTTGAGTCAATTGGATCCGTGTCCCCCCTGACCAACTTCAACCGTCAAATTCCCACCATTCATAGCAAAGAAAATTTCACTTTGTTGGGCATTTTTGTTGGCCGCATTGACACCATCATCTGTTGAGTATATGGTGATGTCTCCACTGTTGATAGTGATTGACTTACCTTCAAGCCCTTCTGTAGAATTCTTAACGGTATAGGTACCACTATCAATAACCAAATCACCTGATGCGTGGATACCATCATCTCCAGCAGTAACAGTGATGGTATTGTCAGAGAGATACATGGTTCCTACAGATGTGTCCTCATCATTGTCGACCTTAACTCCGTCTTCCTTGGCATCGATAGTCATAGTTGTGCCGGTAATGTTGAGTTCATCATTGACATTAAAGGCATCTCCAACTGCTGTGATATTGTAGGTTCCACCTGTGATGTGAAGTGTATCATTTGCCTTAATACCATTGTTTTTCTTACCATCTACATTGAGAGTTCCTTTACCGTTGATGGTCAAGTCCACTTTAGAGAAGAGGGCCGCGGCTGCCTTTTCATCACTATTAGTAGCTGAATCTGATAGACTATTGGTTGTTCCGTCTGCTAGAGTTAGGTAAACATGACCAGCTGATGTAGCGGAAATAGGTGCATTGGTATTGGTCATGGTCACACCCTTTAGAACAATATGTACATCATCAGTCTTTTCGGCTTCAATCTTGATTTGAACTCCGTCGGATTGACCAGAAATGACATAGGTTCCTGCCTTAGAAATAGTAACAGTCGAACCTGATACGGCAACTCCGTCACCTGATACCTTCGCTGTTGATCCTGACAAGGTTACAGTTGCTGCTGTCTTTTCATCATAGGAGGTATCATAGTCCTTGTCTGTGAAATAGTTAGTTTTCTTAGCATCTGTAGTGGATGTAGTTGTTGCAGCACTATTGCTTGTATTTGAAGTTGACTGGGTACAAGCTGTTACCAGTGTTAGAGTTGCTATACTCGTTAGTAAGAATGTCCATTTTTTTGCTTTCATACTCATTTCCTTGTCTTTCATTTACATGATCCTAGTCTACGGGACTTTCCTAAAAGAAGCCTAAATTTTTTCTGAAAGTTTTCTTAACCCCATCCGAACTTCATTAATAATCATTATTTATGGTACAAAAAAGAACAGCATTTTGCTGTTCTTTTATTTTTCTTCTTTGACTGGAATTTCTTTGATAACTCGTGCTGGGTTGCCTGCCAGAACTACATTATCGCCAAAAGATTTAGTAATGACAGCTCCTGCTCCTACAACAACATTATCACCTAGTGTAACGCCTGGAAGGACAATAACCCCACCACCTGCCCAGAAGTTCTTACCAATCGTAATGGGTTTCCCAAATTCTAAACCTGAATTTCGTTCTTCTGGATCTAGAGGATGAAGAGGTGTCAAAAATTGGCAGTTAGGACCAATCATGGCATTGTCACCAATGGTAATTGGACATACATCCAACATAGTCAGATTCCAATTAGAATAAAAATTTTCTCCCAAATGAATATTGACACCATAATCCACCACCAAACGAGTATTGACATAGAGATTTTCACCAGTTGAACCAAACCATCCTTTGATAATTTCCATACCTTTTACTGGATCGACTTCTTCATTAAATGAGGCTTGCTTTTGTCGTGCTGTTTGTGCTAGAGCACGAAGTTCTGGATCGAACGGGTGATAAGGTTCTCCCGCAATCATTTTTTGATATTCACTTTTCATATCTTGATATCCTTATTTATTTTACACGATTGTAGCATAGTTCTATCCTTAAGACAAGCAGCAAAGAGATTAAAAAAACTAGTACATCCAAAGATGCACTAGTTTTTAATTAGAAAGGTGACTTTCTCACTACTTTACAGAGTTGATTAGTCTTCTTTCTTTTTACGAGCGATAAGTCCAAATCCACTCAAGACACCTACTAAACCAAGGGCAGCAAGGCTAGCATGATCTTCAGTACCAGTATTTGGCAATTGAGGAGCATTTTCCTTAGCTGGAGCTGGTTTAACTGGAGCTTCTGGTTTTTCTGGAGTTACAACTTTTTCGTAGATATGTACTGTATCACCATTTGGCAATTTCTTAGTCTCTACGAAGCGGTATCCTGGAATATCTTTCTTAGGATTTTCACCGTCTTCTGTTGGATATCCTGGAATTTCATTTCCGTCTTTATCCTTGTGGCTAGTCTTCACTTTTTCGTAGACATGTTCTGTGTCGCCGTTTGGAAGTTTCTTAGTCTCTACGAAGCGGTATCCTGGAATATCTTTCTTAGGATTTTCGCCGTCTTCCGTTGGATATCCTGGAATTGCTTTACCTTCTTTATCTACAAACGTAGTAACTGGTGTTACTGTTGGTGTGTATGTTGCAGAAGCTTTTGTTCCGTTCATATCTTCACGAACAACTGTAACTGATGGAGCTGTTCCTGTAAATTCAGGTTCTGGTTTGAAGGTTACTGTTCCGTCTGGTGCTACTGTGTAAGTACCAACACCTGGAATAGTCTTAGTTGTTGAACCATCGTCAAATGTTGCTGGAACGTCATCATTCATTGGAACACGGCTATCGCCTTCCTTGAATGTTGGTTTACCAGACTGTTCTTTACCTTTTGGTCCAATAGTTGTAGCTGGTTCTGCTGTTGGTGTTACTGGTGTAACAGTTGGTGTGTACTTAGCTGTTACTGGTGTACCATTCTTATCTACACGTTTAACAGTCACGCCTGTTCCTGTTCCTGTGAATGATTTTTCTGGTACGAATGTTACAGTTCCATCTGGTGCTACTGTGTATGTTCCTTCACCTGGGATAGTCTTAGTTGTTGAACCATCTTCGAAGGTTGCAGGTGTATCATCATCCATCGGTACGTCTGAGTTACCTGGTGTGAATGTTGGTTTGCCTGTTTGTGTTTGACCTTGAATATCTGTTGATGTTACTGGTTCTGCTGTTGGTGTGATAGGTGTAACAGTTGGTGTGTACTTAGCTGTTACCGGTGTACCGTTCTTATCTACACGTTTAACAGTCACGCCTGTGCCTGTTCCTGTGAATGATTTTTCTGGTACGAATGTTACAGTTCCATCTGGTGCAACTGTGTATGTTCCTTCACCTGGAATTACCTTAGTTGTTGAACCATCTTCGAAGGTTGCAGGTGTATCGTCATCCATCGGTACATCTGGGTTACCTGGTGTGAATGTTGGTTTACCTGTTTGTGTCTTACCTTGGATATCTGTTGATGTAACTGGTTCTGCTGTTGGTGTGATAGGTGTAACAGTTGGTGTGTACTTAGCTGTTACTGGTGTACCATTCTTATCTACACGTTTAACAGTCACGCCTGTGCCTGTACCTGTGAATGATTTTTCTGGTACGAATGTAACAGTTCCGTCTGGTGCTACTGTGTATGTTCCTTCACCTGGGATAGTCTTAGTTGTTGAACCATCTTCAAATGTTGCTGGAACATCGTCATCCATTGGTACACTTGGATCACCTTCTGTAAACTTAGGTTTACCTGTTTGTGTCTTACCTTGGATATCTGTTGATGTAACATCTTCACCTGTTGGAACTACTGGAGTAATCTTAGGTGTGTAAGTTGTTTCTACAGCAGTACCGTTAGCATCTTTAGCTTGAACCTTGACTGGAACAACATCACCTGAGTATGACTTGTCAGTTGGTGTGAATGTTACAACACCTGTTTCTTTATCAACTGTGAAAGTACCGATTTCTTTACCTTCTGGTGATTTAGCAACTACTGATGTAGCTGGTTTGCCATTTTCGTCAAGAAGAGTAATGGTATCCTTGTCGATTGGTGCAACTGGGTCACCTTCTGTGAATGTAACAGTACCAGTTTGAACCACACCTTGAGGTGCAACTGATTCAGCTGGAGTTGCAGTTGGTGTTACTGGTGTAACAGTTGGTGTGTACTTAGCTGTTACTGGGGTACCGTTCTTATCTACACGTTTAACAGTCACGCCTGTTCCTGTTCCTGTAAATGATTTTTCTGGTACGAAGGTTACTGTTCCGTCTGGAGCTACTGTGTATGTTCCTTCACCTGGGATAGTCTTAGTTGTTGAACCATCTTCGAATGTTGCTGGAACATCATCATCCATTGGTACGTTTGAGTTACCTGGTGTGAATGTTGGTTTACCTGATTGTGTTTGACCTTGTTTATCAGTTGAAGTAGCATCTTCAGCTGTTGGTGTTACTGGTGTTACTGTTGGTGTGTAAGTTGAAGAAGCTTTTGTTCCGTTCATATCTTCACGAACAACTGTAACTGATGGAGCTTTACCAACAAATGATTTTTCAGGAACAAATGTTACTGTTCCGTCTGGTGCTACTGTGTAAGTACCAACACCTTCAACTGTCTTAGTTGTTGAACCATCTTCAAATGTTGCTGGAACATCTTCGTTGATTGGAACAGTTTTTTCTACTCCATCAACTGTAACAGTTCCACCCTTGAATTCAGGCTTACCTTTTTGAGTTGCGCCTTGGATGTCTGTTGTTTCAGCTGGTGTTGCAGTTGGTGTCACTGGAACAATCTCAGGTGTGTAAGTTGTATCAACCTTGATTCCGTTTGAGCTTTCAGCTTGAACCTTAACTGGTGTTACTTTACCTGTATAAGATTTATCAGTTGGTGTGAATGTTACAGTACCAGTTGCTGGGTCGATTGTGAATGTACCGATTGGTGTTGTTCCATCTTCAGCATAAGCTGTTGTAGTTGTAACTTCATTACCATCTTTATCCAAAAGTGTGTAGCTGTTATCTTTAATAGTGATAGCTTTTTCTTCACCGTTTACAGTAACAGTTGAACCTGCAAATGTTGGTGTTCCTGTTTGAGTCGCACCTTGGATATCTTTAGATGTAGCTGGTTTAGCTGTTGGAGCAGCTGATTTTACAGTTGGTGTGTAGCTTGCTTCAGCAGTGATTGTTGAAGTTTCACCTTTGGCGTTTGTAATAGTTGCAGTTGCTTGAACCTTAACGCCTTTAGCTTTTCCGACAAAGTCTGGTTCTGGAGTGAAAGTTACCGCTCCTGTAGTAGGATCAATAGTGTAAGTTCCTTCTCCTGGAACAGTCACAGTAGTTTCATCAGTAGGTTGACCAGTTGCTGGGTCTACCAATTTCTTACTTGTGATTTCGCAGTCTTATCGTTGCTCAACTCAAATGTAGGAGTTTGAGTTTGTGGAACGTTTTGGATGTCCTCAGAAACTTTGTCTGTTGGTGTGATTGTAATTGGAGTTACAGTTGGAGTGTACTTAGCCGTAGCAGTCTTAATGTACTCCTCTTGAACCTTACCATCTTTGTTTCGACCAACTGGTGCTGACAATGTAACTTCAATGCCTTTAGCTGTTCCTACAAAGCTTGGTTCTGGAGTGAAGGTTACTTCACCTGTTGAAGGATTGATCGTGTATGTTCCTTCTCCAGCTACTGTTACAGATGTCTCATCAGTAGTACGACCAGTTGCTGGGTCTACCAACTTAGCAGGATATTCTGCGCTTGGAGTGACTGCAATCTTATCACCATTTAAGTTAGTAGCAGTTGTGTTAAAGGTTGGTGTTTCTTTTTGAGTTGCACCTTGCACATCAGTCGATGTCTTGTCAACCCCTTCGATTTCAATCGGAGTGACTGTTGGAACGTATTGACCATCCATAGTATTCAACTGACCATTAATGTTTGGTTCTTTGTCTGGGAATTTTGATGACCAACCCGTATCGTAACCATTGTTATCTACACGACGGATAGAGATACCATCTGCAGTTCCTAGGAAGTTATCTTCTGGGATAAACTCAACGTCTACGTCTTTACCGTTGGCAGTGATCTTGTATTTACCTTGACCTGGAACGACATAGTAACCATCTGCATCAAGAGTTGCACGGTTACCATCTTTATCAACGATGTATGGTTCTACAGTTTCGTCGATGACTGCCTGAGAGTTACGTTGATACTTGTGCTCTCCACGTGCTGTAAAGGTTACTGTTGCTGTTTGTTTAGTAGCTTGAGGACCAGAAGTTTCCTTGAATTCCCCTTAGGTGGGTGGGTGATTTGAGTCTTGAAGTCTTCTACTTCCCCTGAGAAGGCCATACCAGTTGGGCTTTCGATCTCGTTCGCTTTCTTAGCGATACGGACACGAGCACCTAGTTCATTAACGCTAGGATCGATGTAAGTCTTGCTGTTTGCAAAGGTCAACTCGACTGTCCCATCTTGGGTCACTGTTGCAAGATTAGAGCGTTCATCTTCGTCGAATTTACCATTTTGGTTAAAGTCTACCCAACCATAGATATAAGCTTCTTTAGCTCCGTCTAAATGGGCTTGAACTGACATTTTGTAGTTACCTGGGCGTGTACGGTCCATCTTGATCATCTCATTGGTTGTCCCTTTGAGATTATCCGGAAGCAATTGATCAATTCCTTCATCGGCTGTAGTTGTCTTATCATCACCGAACCAGTCTTGAGTAGTGTTTTCATCCATATCTGGGCTTACGCTACCAAGATACGGTTGATTTACTTTAGCTCCAGTAACACCGTCAACAGTTGCAATAGTATGGACTGCTTTACCATATGACTCAGGAGCATCCCCTTCATCAAGTGGGAAGAATCCTAGCATAGCAGACTGTTTACCACCTGAAGCGATATAAAGTCCCACTTCAGATGCTCCACGCGTCATTACGAGTGGAACTGTGTAATTACCTTCAGAAATATTTGGTCCAAAGACACCAGTTCCTAGACCACCTGTAACTTGGTCAGGATTTCCGAAATATTTCCAAGCTACTGGTTTCTTTTCTGGTCCAACTTCAGTAGAATCACGAAGTTGTCTTAGGTTAATGTTATTATATTTAGGTTTAGGTCCCAAAAAGGTTGTCTGTATCTTGTGGTTGATAAGGAACAGAAGTGGCTGGTTTATTAAATTTCTTCCATTCCCCAATGTGCTGCCAACCTTGTCCGTTGGTAGTGAACATAACAAATTCACCAGGGTTAGCAGACTCTCCATCAGCCATGACAACAGCCGGCTTCACTTTCTTGCCACGGAAGGTTGCAGAGATTTCAAACTGAACCCCAATATTCCCACCATTCATAGCTGAACTCATGGTAGTCTTCTTGGTTTTCGTATCAACGTTTTCAAGTTTAATTTCAGTCCAATTATTTTGAGCATCAGCGACAACGTCGGCTTCCGTGCCATCGTTAAAAGCTTTTTTAGCCCCTGTTGAAGTAACACCCTTTACATAGCCATTTTTTGCATTTGGATCATAGGTTGCTTTTTCAGCTTCTGTAGCCCCTTGCTCTTCCATCCGTTTTTTATAGATTTCAGTCGCTTGGAATGGTTTCAAAGATTTAACTTTTACCGTAACTACATAGCCAGGCATGATTTCCTTGGTATAGGTAGCGCCAACTTGAAGAGCTAATTTTTCTTCTAAATCTTTATCAGGAAATTGGTCATTTTTAGGAACCATGACTTTTTTTGCCCCTGTCCAGTTGGCTACATCTCCAAAGTCCAACCAAGTAATCTGGCTAGTCATAGATTTGGCATCAATATCTGTTGTAAAGCCAGGTTTTTCTACCTTTGGAGTTGAAGTTGCGTCTTCAACATCTGCACCAATTCCAGTAGCTGCTGCAGCATCTGCACGGAAGGCAGTATTCTTGTCAATCTCTTTACCATTACGAGGGTCATTTTTCCCTGTATTTGCGATTGCGTTAGTACCTTCAGCTGGCTTTGTGTTTTCTGCAGGTTTACCTGTAGTGGCTTCTGTCTTTTCAGTAGCTGCTACTTTTTCTTCGGCTACAGCTTTTTCTTTGTTTTTAAGTTTAGAATTGACAATAGTTACAAGTGATTGGTAAGCTGCGTCCAATTCAGCTTGACTTGTAGCAGAAGTAAGTGCATTTTTAGCATTAGCAAGACCTACCTTAAGAATTTCAACACTCTCGTCTGTCTTGTTGCTGTATTTACCATTTGCCACGTTTGCTTCAATTTCAGCAACGTAAGCTGCCAATTTTTCGCTATTTAGCTCAGGTTTTACTTCAGTAGAAACTGCAGGTGCTGCTTCTGCTTTATAAGTTACTTCTTTAGCAGGTGCTGCTTCTGTAGTTACAGGAGCTTCAGCTTTGTCTACTTCTGTTGTAGCCGCAACTCCGTCAGCTTGTTTTTCTTCAGTTACTTCATCAGCTCCGACACCTGTAGCAGTTCCGAGCATTACCAACGTTCCGAGTAAGACCGAGCAAACTCCTACATGAAGCTTACGGATCGAGAATCGACTAATTCGGTCGTTAAACAGATCATTTTTCATGATTTACCTCCATCACCCTTTCGGGAGTGTATATATTGTTATATTTTATGCATTGTTTTTTTCAAAACCCTAAACATGCAACGCTTCTATTTTAGCACTATTGTACTTAAAAACCAAGCATTATGCTTATTATTTTGAAAGTTGAAACTAATATGCATTTATTCCATTTTTTCAAGAAAATATGCATTACGTTTTCATTACCTATACACACCAAAAGAGGGAAATCCCCTCTTTTGGATAAATCGGTTTATTCACTTGTTTCAACAGTCTCGACTTGGGCATCCACTTGCTCTTCTTGTGAATCTGCAAGGAGTGACTCTTCGTTGACTGCTTGTGGTTCAAGGTTACGGTAGCGAGCCATACCAGTACCAGCTGGGATGATTTACCGATGATAACATTTTCCTTGAGACCAAGGAGATGGTCTTTCTTACCACGGATAGCCGCATCTGTAAGGACACGAGTTGTTTCCTGGAAGGAAGCAGCTGACAAGAAACTATTTGTTTCAAGTGAGGCTTTGGTGATTCCCATAAGGACTGGGCGACCAGTTGCTGGAACACCACCTGCGATAAGAACATCTTTGTTTGCATCTGTAAAGTCGTTGATATCCATGAGAGTACCCATGAGAAGGTCTGTATCCCCTGGATCCATGACACGGACTTTACGGATCATTTGACGAACCATTACCTCGATGTGTTTGTCACCGATTTCTACCCCTTGGCTACGGTAAACTTTTTGTACTTCACCGAGGAGGTAAGTTTCAACTGACAAGACATCACGTACAGCAAGGAGACGTTTTGGTTGGATAGAACCTTCTGTCAATGCTGCACCACGAGAGATTTGATCTCCAACTTGGACACGCATACGGGCTGTAAATGGTACCACGTATTCGCCTTCTCCAGTTTCACCTTTAACGAAGACTTTCTTGGTACGAGTTGAAGCATCTTCTTCGATTGCTGTAACTTCCCCTTTGACTTCTGTGATGACCGCTTCCCCCTTTAGGATTGCGGGCTTCAAAGATTTCTTGGACACGAGGAAGACCCTGAGTGATATCGGTATTTGAGGCAACCCCACCCGTGTGGAAGGTACGCATTGTAAGCTGTGTACCAGGTTCCCCGATAGATTGGGCAGCGATTGTACCAACTGCTTCACCAACTTCAACCGCATCACCAGTCGCCAAGTTGATACCGTAACAGTGACGGCAGACACCATGACGAGTGTTACATGTAAATACAGAGCGGATAGTCACTTCTTCAACACCAGCATTGACGATTTCACGCGCCTTGTCTTCTGTAATCAATTCATTTGGACCAATGATAACTGCACCAGTTTCTGGGTGTTTAACAGTTTTCTTAGTGTAACGACCATTGAGACGTTCTTCGAGAGACTCAATCATCTCTTTACCTTCAGTAATAGAACGGATCAAGAGACCACGGTCAGTTCCACAGTCATCCTCACGAATGATAACGTCTTGGGCAACGTCAACCAAACGACGAGTCAAGTAACCTGAGTCGGCTGTCTTAAGGGCTGTATCGGTCATACCTTTACGGGCACCGTGAGTTGAGAAGAACATTCGAGTACTGACAAACCTTCGCGGAAGTTTGAAAGGATTGGCAATTCCATGATACGTCCGTTCGGAGCAGCCATCAGACCACGCATACCGGCAAGCTGTGAGAAGTTTGAGATGTTACCACGGGCTCCAGAGTCCATCATCATAACGATAGGGTTCTTAGGATCTTGGTTGGCAACCAAACGTTTCTCGAGTTTTTCACGGGCAGCACGCCATTCAGCTGTAACAGCATTGTAGCGTTCATCCTCTGTGATCATACCACGACGGAATTGTTTTGTGATTTGTTCTACACGTTTGTGTGATTCTTCGATGATTTCAGCCTTGTCTTCAACGACTGGAATATCGGCAATACCCACTGTCAAACCTGCAAGAGTTGAATGGTGGTAACCGAGGTTCTTCATGCGGTCAAGTAGGGCAGATGTTTCTGTCGTACGGAAACGTTTGAAGATTTCAGCGATGATATTTCCAAGGTTTTTCTTCTTGAATGGTGGGTTGATTTCAAGTCCTTCAATAGCTTCCTTGATATTTCCACCTAATGGCAAGAAGTACTTAGCCGGAACACCTTCTGTCAAGTTAGCGTTTGTCGGCTCTTGCAAGTAAGGTAGTCCTTCTGGCATGATATCGTTGAAGAGGATTTTACCTACAGTTGTAAGCAAGATTTTGTGTTTTTGCTCTTCTGTCCATGGTTTGTTCAAGCTATCTGTTGCGATACCAACACGTGAGTGGAGGTGAACATAACCATTACGGTAAGCCATGACAGCTTCGTCACGGTCCTTGAAGACCATACCTTCACCTTCACGACCAGCTTCTTCCATAGTCAAGTAGTAGTTACCCAAAACCATGTCCTGAGATGGAGTAACAACTGGTTTACCATCTTTAGGGTTCAAGATATGCTCAGCAGCAAGCATCAAGATACGAGCTTCTGCTTGGGCTTCTTCTGAAAGTGGTACGTGGATGGCCATTTGGTCACCGTCAAAGTCGGCATTGTAGGCTTCACAGACAAGCGGGTGCAAGCGAAGGGCTTTACCGTCAATCAAGACAGGTTCAAAGGCTTGGATACCCAAACGGTGAAGAGTAGGTGCGCGGTTCAAAAGTACTGGGTGTTCTTTGATCACTTCTTCCAGGATATCCCAGATACGTTCATCTCCACGTTCTACCAAGCGTTTAGCCGCTTTAACGTTTGAACGATATCGCGCGCAACGATTTCACGCATAACGAATGGTTTAAAGAGCTCGATTGCCATTTCACGTGGCACACCACATTGGTACATCTTAAGAGTTGGACCAACGGCGATAACGGAACGTCCTGAGAAGTCAACACGTTTACCGAGCAAGTTTTGACGGAAGCGTCCTTGTTTCCCTTTGAGCATATGGCTCAATGATTTCAGTGGACGGCTACCTGGTCCTGTAATTGGACGACCACGACGGCCATTGTCAATCAAAGCGTCAACCGCTTCTTGAAGCATACGCTTCTCATTTTGAACGATGATACCTGGCGCGTTTAACTCAAGCAAACGAGCCAAACGATTGTTACGGTTAATAACACGACGGTAAAGGTCGTTCAAGTCAGATGAGGCAAAACGGCCACCATCCAACTGCAACATTGGACGAAGATCTGGTGGAATAACTGGAAGGATGTTAAGAACCATCCATTCAGGCTTGTTTCCAGACTTGTGGAAAGCATCCAAAACATCCAAACGACGGATAGCTTTCACACGTTTTTGTCCAGTAGCTGTTTTCAACTCTTCTTTGAGTTCAGCAATTTCTTTTTCAAGATCTACTTGTTTCAAGAGGTCTTGGATAGCTTCGGCACCCATCTTGGCAACGAATGAACCATGACCAAACTCACGCAAGCGTTCACGGTATTCACGCTCTGTCATGATAGACTTGTGCTCAAGTGGAGTATCCTTAGGATCAATTACCACATAAGCTGCGAAGTAGATAACTTCCTCGAGGGCACGAGGACTCATGTCAAGGGTCAAGCCCATACGGCTTGGAATCCCCTTAAAATACCAGATATGAGATACAGGAGCTTTAACTCGATGTGTCCCATACGTTCACGACGAACTTTTGTACGCGTTACTTCAACACCACAACGGTCACAAACAATCCCTCTGTAACGAATGCGTTTGTATTTACCACAAGCACATTCCCAGTCTTTTGTAGGACCAAAGATCACTTCGTCAAATAGTCCTTCACGTTCTGGTTTCAACGTACGGTAATTGATTGTTTCAGGTTTTTTGACTTCTCCATAAGACCATGAACGGACTTTGCTTGGAGAAGCTAGTGTGATTTGCATACTTTTAAAACGATTTACATCAACCACTATTTCTTCCCTTTCTATTATAAGTGAACTGCTTATTCTTGTTCAGCAGCTTCTTCTGTTGTTTCCGCTTTTGCATTTTCTTCTGCTTCAAAGGCTGCTTTAGCCTCTTGAGCTGCTCTTTCGCGGGCTTTTTCAAGGTCATCTACGTGGATGACATCTTCGTCCATTCCTTCATCAAGGTCACGAAGTTCCACTTCTTGATCGTCTTCGTCAAGGACACGCATGTCAAGACCAAGAGATTGCAATTCTTTCACAAGAACTCGGAATGATTCTGGAACACCTGGTTTTGGAATTGGTTTTCCTTTTGTAATAGCTTCATAAGCTTTCAAACGTCCGTTGATATCGTCAGACTTGTAAGTCAAGATTTCTTGAAGGACATTTGACGCACCATAGGCTTCAAGCGCCCAAACCTCCATCTCACCGAAACGTTGTCCACCGAACTGAGCTTTACCTCCGAGTGGTTGTTGTGTAACGGTTGAGTATGGTCCGACTGAACGAGCGTGCAATTTATCATCAACCATGTGGTGGAGTTTGATCATGTACATGACACCAACTGACACACGGTTATCAAATGGTTCACCAGTACGTCCATCGTATAGTATTGTCTTAGCATCGCTGTCCATACCTGCTTCTTTGACAGTGTCCCAAAGATCTTCAGAACTTGCTCCGTCAAAGACTGGTGTTGCGATGTGAATACCAAGAGTACGAGCCGCCATACCAAGGTGAAGCTCCATAACCTGACCGATATTCATACGTGATGGCACCCCAAGTGGGTTCAACATGATATCGACTGGAGTTCCGTCTGGAAGGTAAGGCATGTCTTCTACAGGAACGATACGAGAGACAACCCCTTTGTTTCCGTGACGTCCGGCCATCTTATCTCCGACCTTAATCTTACGTTTGTGCGATGTATACGCGAACCAGCATGTTGACACCAGATTGCAATTCATCACCGTTTGCACGTGTAAAGATTTTAACATCACGAACGACACCATCGGCACCGTGTGGTACACGAAGGGAAGTATCACGAACTTCGCGAGACTTGTCTCCGAAGATAGCGTGCAAGAGACGTTCTTCAGCAGAAAGGTCTTTTTCACCCTTAGGTGTGACTTTACCTACAAGGATATCCCCTTCTTTAACCTCAGCACCGATACGGATAATACCCATTTCGTCGAGGTCTTTAAGGGCATCTTCACCAACGTTTGGAATTTCACGAGTGATTTCTTCAGGCCCAAGCTTTGTATCGCGTGTTTCTGATTCGTATTCTTCGAGGTGAACAGATGTGTAAACATCGTCTTTCACCAAGCGTTCGCTCATGATAACGGCATCCTCAAAGTTGTAACCTTCCCATGTCATGTAGGCAACGATTGGGTTTTGTCCAAGCGCCATTTCACCTTTTTCCATAGAAGGTCCGTCGGCGATAAAGTCACCTTTTTCGATGACATCGCCAACTCGAACAAGGGTACGTTGGTTATAAGCAGTACCTGAGTTTGAACGACGGAATTTTTGGATGTGGTAAACATCAAGGGAACCATCTTCACGGCGAACTTCTACTTTGTCCGCATCCGCATAGGTAACCTTACCACCATGTTGTGCAATAACTGCAGCTCCTGAATCATGGGCTGCTTGGTATTCCATACCAGTACCAACGAAAGGCGCTTTAGGATCGATCAACGGAACAGCCTGACGTTGCATGTTGGCTCCCATGAGGGCACGGTTGGAGTCATCGTTTTCCAAGAAAGGAATACATGCTGTCGCAACGGCAACTACCTGTTTAGGAGAAACGTC
The DNA here is from genome assembly GCA_916439135.1 of uncultured Streptococcus sp. Lineage (GTDB taxonomy): Bacteria > Bacillota > Bacilli > Lactobacillales > Streptococcaceae > Streptococcus. The sequence continues at coordinate 851,390 of CAKAHR010000001.1, forward strand.
CATATAATCAACGCTTGATGCTGGATATTCTTGGTTAACCCCTTGGTGACGTCCCATGACAACTTTTTCAGCAAAAGTTCCATCTGCGTTCAATTTAGAGTTAGCCTGAGCTACTGTGTATTCATCTTCTTCATCGGCAGTCAACCAAACAATTTCGTTGGTAACTTTACCAGTTGCACGGTCAACTTTACGGTATGGTGTTTGAATGAAACCATACTTGTTGAGGTGTCCGTATGAAGACAAGTTGTTGATCAAACCGATGTTTGGTCCTTCAGGTGTTTCGATTGGACACATACGACCATAGTGAGTGTAGTGCACGTCACGCACTTCATATCCAGCGCGGTCACGTGTCAAACCACCAGGCCCTAAGGCAGACAAACGACGTTTGTGAGACAGCTCAGAAAGTGGGTTGTGTTGGTCCATGAACTGTGACAATTGTGAAGAACCAAAGAATTCTTTGATCGCCGCAGTCACTGGACGGATATTAATGATTTGTTGAGGTGTCAATACTTCGTTATCTTGAACAGACATACGTTCACGAACATTACGTTCCATACGTGAAAGTCCAAGACGTACTTGGTTGGCAAGCAATTCACCAACGGCACGAATACGACGGTTTCCGAGGTGGTCGATATCATCGATACGACCGATGCCTTCAGCCAAGTTAAGGAAGTAGCTCATTTCGGCAAGGATATCTGCCGGAGTGATAGTGCGAACTTTATCATCTGGATTTGCATTTCCGATGATTGTTACAACACGGTCTGGATCAGTTGGTGCCACAACCTTGAATTTGAAGAACAACTGGTTCTGTCAAAACAGCTGAGTCATTTGGAGTGTAGACAATCTTATTCAAATCGCCATCCAAGTGACTTTCGATACTTTCGATGACATCACGAGTCATAACAGTATCTTTTTCAACCAAGATTTCACCAGTTTCTGGGTCTACCAATGGTTCAGCGATTGTTTGGTTGAGCAAACGAGTTTTAATATTTAATTTCTTGTTAATCTTGTAGCGTCCAACGGCTGCCAAGTCATAACGACGTGGGTCGAAGAAACGAGCTACGAGCAAAGTACGTGAACTCTCAGCAGTTTTTGGTTCACCTGGACGAAGACGCTCATAAATTTCTTTCAAAGCTTCGTCTGTACGAGAGTCCATTGGGTTTTTATGGATATCTTTTTCAACAGTGTTGCGAACCAATTCGCTGTCCCCAAAGATATCAAAGATTTCGTCATCGCCTGAGAAACCAAGTGCACGAACCAAAGTCGTAAATGGAATTTTACGAGTACGGTCGATACGAGTATAGGCGATGTCTTTTGAGTCGCTTTCAAGTTCCAACCAAGCTCCACGGTTAGGGATAACAGTCGAACCGTAGCCCACTTTACCGTTTTTGTCTACTTTATCATTAAAGTAAACACCTGGTGAACGCACCAACTGTGATACGATAATACGCTCACCACCGTTGATGATGAAGGTACCCATCTCAGTCATGATTGGGAAATCCCCAAAGAAAACTTCTTGAGTTTTGATTTCACCAGTCTCTTTGTTAATCAAGCGGAAAGTTACAAAGATTGGTGCTGAATAACTAGCATCATGGATACGAGCCTCTTCAAGCGTATATTTAGGTTCTTTGATTTCGTAGCCAACAAATTCCAACTCCATTGTGTCTGTGAAGTTTGAAATTGGCAATACATCTTCAAACACTTCCTTCAGACCATGGTCTAGGAAATCTTTGAATGAATCAGTTTGAATTTCAATCAAATTTGGTAAGTCAAGAACTTCTTTAATTCTTGAAAAACTACGACGGGTACGATGTTTCCCGTATTGAACGTCATGTCCTGCCAAGATGATTCTCCTTTGTAAATAAAGTTCCAAGCTTAGTTACCTAAGCAAATAAATATCGTTAAATGGTTCTAAAAACCCTATCAACTTATCCCCTTTGACTAATTTTCAGAATCTTTAAATGTCTGTTACAGATGCAAAAAATGCCGAAAAAAAGCACAAAAAGAGCAGTTAAATCCGACTTTTTTCAGGAGATTTAACTGCTGTGAGCCTTGTCTGGACAATATTTCAGACAAAACCTACGACAAATGATTACTCATATTATACCTGATTTTCTCTGATTTTTCAAGACCTTTGAACCATTTTTTCTTTCTTTAGTATAGAAGTGGTTTGTTTTCTGAAAAGGGAGTTTTCATATTTTCATGTTTTCTTTTATTTTTGATTTAAAAAATGCTAACTGAGAAGTACGTTGAGTAGTTCTTCGAGAATTGTGAAAGATGTTTTAAATGCAATCCTAAATCATATAAAAATCAATCATAAGCCAAAAGAAAATACTTTTTTATGATAAAATACTAGTTGGAGGAGTTTATAAAATGAAACGAGTTTTAACTAACTTAATAGAGCAACGAATGTATTACTTGTCTTGTATACTCGGGGCCTATCTTCTGATGATTTTGATTGAATTGTTAATTTCAACACCACACGATGTATTTCTCGCCTTAGCTCCGGTCTCGCCTATAATATCAGGAACCTTTTTTATAGTTGGGGCTGCTTTGGTTCTTTTTGCTAAGAAAATTCCTGCATTAAGTATTTCCATAGTTAATACTTTATTATTGAACATTGTATTATTTATTGCTATTTATAAGAGCATGTCTTTTTTCTTATCCCTTGGTTTGCTATTTCTGACATTAGTATTATATATTGGCAGTTTTCTCAGAAAAGAAAAATTTTCATTTCTGTATCTACTAGTCATTTTATTTACAACACCTCGTCTACTAACGTTGCTTAATTCAAACTTCCAAGATACAGCACTTGAGTTTCATGCTTTCAATCTAGCAGACACTCGATTTAACATTATTATTTGGGCAGTCATCTTTGCTAGTTTGCTTTCGGGAACCATCCTTCTTTTTATCCATAACTCTCCTATTCAGCGATACTTAGAACGCTACAGAAAATTACTATGCTATGCTATTTTTTCACTAGCCGCTCTCTATATAGTCTATCTATCAGTCGTTTTTGTTTATAAAGTGAAAACCTTTGATGGTTCTACCTTTGATATTGGACTATTCTCACAGATGTTTCATCGGATGAGTACCGACTTGACCGCCATCACAACACTCGAACGTGATCGAGTCTTATCTCACTTTGCAGTTCATATTTCTCCGATTTTCTATCTAATGTTACCCTTTTATAAACTTTTCCCCCATGTTGAAACATTAGAAGTGCTACAAATTTGGGTTGTATTCTCTGCAGTTATTCCTTTAAGATTACTCCTATCCAAATTGAATCTATCGAAATTGGCAAACATTTTAACAGTCCTTTGGTTCGTGCTTTTACCTGTATTAACTACTGCAGGAGGTTATCACTGCACGAAAATTGTTTTTTAGTTCCTTTGATTTTTTGGGTATTCTATTTTATAGTGAGTGAGAAGAAGTGGGGTATTCTCATTTCGACTATTTTACTATTACTTGTGAAAGAAGATGCTTTTATCTATGTTATTAGCTTAGGTATGTATTTCTTAACTCAAAATCGTTTCAATTTAACAAACAAAACAAAACAATGGCTGGTCCTAACTGAATTTCTTCTGCCACTTCTATACTTTGCCCTAGCATTGTTGATCCTAAGCAAATTTGGAGAAGGTGGAATGGTCTCACGATTTGATGCCTTCTTACTAAAAGATGAAAATGGTATTTTAGCCGTATTTAAAAATTTAGTTCTTCACCCAAGTTTCGCCATCAGTCATTTATTCATGGCAAAAAAACTAGGCTATCTGTTCCTGATGTTAGCTCCTTTGTGTTTCCTACCACTATTGCAACGCAATTGGTCAACCTATTTTTTGGCTCTACCTTTAGTAGTTATTAATTTATTGCCGGATTGGCCTTATCAATACGACATCGGTTTTCAATATAGTTATGGTAGTGGAGCCTTACTCTTCATAATGGCCTTGCTAGCTTTAGAAGATTTAAAATTGCACAAATACATTAACGAAAAAATGGTGATTTCATTTATTTTTGTTGGCATGATTTTTTCTGGTACTATTCTTCATCGCCTTACTCAAAGTTGGTCCTCCAACATTGGCTATTATCAACAGAATAAAGAGAAATTTGAAGCAATCAAATATGGTCTAGAAATTCTACCAGAAAATGCTTCTATTGTGACAGAAGGAGGGTATACACCTGCACTTAGAAAACACCAAGCCCTTTACGATATTTTCTACCACAATCAGAGGAAAGCTGATCCGTTAATTGATTATGTCGTAATTCCACGAGAACAAAAAGGGAAAAACGATGTTTATGATCCTATAATCGCAAGCTATGAAGAATTAGGATATAAGGAAAGTACGTACGCAACAAAAGAGCTTTTCATCCTCGAGAAATCTAACTAGAAAAAAGAGCAGTTCAAACTACTGACAAGGTAGACTGAACCGCTCTTTTCTAATTCCCTACTCTGACTCGCGTAACAATTCCATCTTTGTCAGTCACACTAAACTCCGCAGACGAAAGCCACTGAGTTAAGACCTTGCTAGTTTGAGATTGAGCAAATACTTTTAATAATTCCTCCTTGTTCTCAACTTCAACCACATAGTAAGCAAGACCTGCCATTCCATTCTCATGAGGAGCTAAGTTTTTACCACCCCATTCATTGACGGCCAAGTGGTGATGATAATCCCCTGAAGCTATCCAACTGGCATGTGGAATGGTGAATTTATCCTCAAGACCTAGAGACTCTTGATAGAACGCACTCGCTTCTCGGCTGTTTTTTACAGATAGGTGAACATGCCCCATACGAGTGCCACTAGCAATGACAAAAGGATCCAGTTCTTTGCCTAGTTCATAGATATCTTGGGCGGACAGCTCTTCTGTCACCCCAATAATTCGCCCGTCCTCACGAATATCCCACTCAGTCACAGGCTTGTCTCTGTAGAGTTCAATGCCATTGCCCTCTAAATCTTCTAGATAGATAGCTTCGCTATAACCATGATCAGCTCCACCTACTAGTGGAATCTTGAGATCTAACAAATGTTTAAATACATTGGCCAAATCTTCTCGACTCGGTAAAAGGAGAGCCATGTGATAAAGTCCGTAAGTCTGTTTGGGATTACTCGTATCATCTGTCTTGATCAGTTTAACAAGAGCTTTGTCTCCAGCGCCCAAAGTGCCTCTCCTTTCGACTGACTAAATATCTCCAAGCCGAGCAACTGATGATAAAATGCGGTCTGACTTTCTAAATCCTTTACATTTAAAGCCACCTCGGCCAAATGAATCTGACTATTATATTGGTAAACCATAGAAAACCTCTCTTTGTTGTAACTGTTTTTATTACATCTATTGTACTCCTTTCTCAGCCAATGTCAATCCAGATGCTCAACGCTGATAAAACAAGAAAAATCCTCCCCATGTAGGAAGGATTGTTTCGCTTTAATGAGCCAACATTTCTTGGGCGATTTCCTGACCTGATAAGCCATCTGGATAGTAGGTTGGCCAGTTGTCCATCTCTTCAAAGAGGGCTTCTTGGCTAGTGCCTCCAAAGAAGATATGGAAATGTTCTGCCTTGACCGGAGCGATATTGTGGTCGCTAAACTGAACATACTTGAATTGTCCGGCGTCTGCATCTGTTGCTTCAAAGAGGTAACGGACTCCACGATTTCCTTTCTTATAGGTCAAGATTTTCTTGCCGACATACTTGTAAGTATATTTCTTACTTTGGTCTCCTTGGATGAATTCCATCGTATTATCTGTAATGTTAATCTTGCTTACATCTGTTTGGTAACCTTTTTGATAGTAGGCCTTGTACTCATCCTTGGTCATCTTTCCAGTCAATTTAGCCTTGTAGTCAAATACTTGGTCAAGAGTCCCATCCTCAAGGCAAGGATAGACAGACTGCCAGTTGCCAGCATAATCACTTAGGGTACGGTCCTTAACATCTGCATCCTCAAAGTAGCCATTTTGAACGGTTTTTAGTTTCCTCTACCTTTTTCTGGTTCAATCTCTGCTCCTGCCTGATCAGTTGTCTGTTTGAGTGCCTTGAGGTTTTTCTCCATGACAGAGACATAGTTTTCTCCGGCCTTCATGTCCTCTTCGGTCAAGCTTTCAAGAGGATTCAGAACATCTAACTTCACTCCTGTTTCTTTTTGAGAGAGTATTCGCTAGGGCTTGAGAAGCATTTTTCTTCAAAGTAGATATAAGAGATTTTTGGTTTTTATTGATGTACTCGGTCAATTCTGCCAAGCGGCTTGCTGACGGCTCAGCATCTGGTGAAAGTCCTGAGATAGAAACTTGATTGAGTCCGTAATCCAAGGCTAGATAACGAAAGGCCGCGTGTTGCGTCACAAAAACTCTTTTGCTTAGCATTAGAAAAGTCCTTCCGTATAGGCCTTGTCCAAGGCTTGTAGTTTTTTCGATGTAGGCAGCGGCATTTTTGCTCAAAAAGTCGCCTTCTTATCTGGATAGTCAGCCGAAAGACTATCACGGATGTGTTCTACCAGCTTAATGGCACGCGCAGGAGACAACCATACATGAGGGTCATACTCGTGATGATGACCTTCTTCACCATGGTCATGGTCTTCCTCTTCTTCACTTCCTGGAAGAAGCAGCATATCTCCAGTAGCTTTAATCGTTTTTTTACTTTTTTTCGCATCTAGAGATTCTAAAAGCTTCGGAACCCAAGTTTCCATGTTTTCATTTTCATAAACAAAAAGCATCAGCATCTTGGATTTTTAGCGACTGCCTTAGGTGATGGCTCATAGTCATGTGGCTCTGTTCCAGCCCCGATTAAGAGTTCGACATTGGCTGTGTCCCCTGCTACTTGTTTGGTAAATTCGTAGACAGGGTAGAAAGTTGTGACGATATTTAATTTTCCGTCTGCTTGTTTTTGATTGGAACAAGCGACTAAAAAGACTATCATAAGGCTTGCCAAAACTAGACTTAGTTTTTTCATTTACTTCTCCTATTTGATATAACGTTTAAGTAAGCTGACTACTAAAAAGACAACTACAAAGATAATGGTGATACTTGCACTAGGAGGCGTCTCTGCATAATAGGAAATATAGAGTCCCGCAACCATGCCTAGAAAACCAATGACGCTAGCAAGAATCATCACAGAACTAAAGTTTTTCCCTAGACGCAAAGCAATACTTGCTGGTAAGACCATGATGGTCGATACTAAAAGCGCACCCGCAGCTGGGATCATAAGGGCGATCGCCACACCAGTTACCATGTTAAAGAGGATAGACATAGAACGTACTGGAAGGCCATCTACAAAAGCTGTATCCTCGTCAAAAGTTAGAATATACATAGGCCTTAAAAAGAGGAAGGTCAAGATTAACACTACCGCTGCAATGACAAAGAGCCCAATGACCTGTTCTTGACTAATGGTCACGATAGAACCAAAAAGGTACTGATCCAGACTCATAGAACTAGAGCTCTTCCCCTTACTCATCACAATAAGTGAAACTGCAAGTCCTGTAGACATGAGAATGGCTGTCCCAATCTCCATAAAGCTTTTATAAACCGTACGCAAGTATTCAAGGAATACCGCCGCAATCAAGACAATGGCAATGGTTGAGATGGTCGGAGAAATCCCCAAAACCAAGCCAAAGGCAACACCCGAAAGCGAGACGTGGCTGAGAGTATCACTCATGAGACTTTGACGGCGCAAGATGAGAAAAGTCCCAAGAACTGGTGAAAAGAGGCTCATGGCAATAACTGCCAAAAAGGCTCGCTGCATAAAATCATAAGACAGTAGATTAAGCATGGTCCACCTCCTGGTCACTCTCATGAACATTGAAGCAACGCCATGGCGAATCTTGGTCTCTAACCAGGTGAATGTTGCGATCTGCATAGTCTTTGACTTCTTCTGGGTCATGAGTAATCATCAAAACAGCCTTGCCATGATGGTGGGCACTATGGTGCATGAGCTCGTAAAATTCATTCTTGGTACCAACGTCCATCCCAGTCGTTGGCTCATCCAAGATAAAAATATCTGGATCCGAAGCAAACATACGTGCGATAACAGCCCTCTGCTTTTGCCCACCAGAGAGAGAGCCAATGCGTTTATCTCGATGTTCCCACATGCCAACCGAGTTTAAACTAGCCTTGATATGTTCCTCATCATGAGCATTCAAACGACGGAACCAGCCCTTTCTTGGATAACGACCTGATTTGACAAATTCATAAACAGTACTTGGAAAACCTGCATTAAAACTGGCAATCTGTTGAGGAAGGTAGGCAATTCTTAATTTTGTCCCACGAGTGTTGGTCTTTGAAATGGTCACTTTACCAAATCTTGGTTGCAAAATACCCAGACTGGCCTTGATCAAAGTCGTCTTGGCGGCTCCATTTTCTCCCGTGAGCGTGACAAACTCCCCACTATCAACACTATAGTTGATATGCTCAAGCACAGGTTCCTTGTCATAATAGAAGGACAAATCCTCTACTGTGATGTATCTCATTACTTGATTTCTCCTACTAAAGCAGTTAAAAACCGCTGAATAATTTGTTGCTCCTCAGCTGAGAATTGACTTGCAACTTGTTCATACGTTGAGAGGGTGTGTTCATGATGATGGTGATGTTCCTCGGCAATCGGTCGAGCGAGGTCTGTCAATTGATAAAAATCACTCGAGCATCCTTAGGATCCTTAGACGTTTCCAGCATCCCCTCTTTAATCAAAGACTTAATAGCCTTGGTAACAGCCGCTTGACTGACATTAAGGCGACGTGCCAACTCAGAATTGGTCAATGATTCTTCTGATAAGAGCATGAGGATATGCTCCTGGGTATTGGTCAAAGCCACTTCACTCGTGCAATGACCAATCAAAATTTCATGCTGATTTTCGGCTTTCAGAATAACTTCATTTAAAAAATGATCAATTTCCGTTGCTAATTCTCTCATGATTTGCCCCTTTCTTCGAACAGTTTTTCCATTATTACAGGACCTTTAGTCTATTTGTTTACTAGTTAAGTATATCACATCCAAGAAAAGTGTCAAGAAAAAAGATGAAAACACCCAATGTGTTTTCATCTTATGAAATTAATTCTCTTGTTTACGGCTAGTCCATAGAGCAGTTATCCCTAGGAACATTCCAAGAACTGTCATGAAAATAGACTGCTCACTACCTGTATTTGGAAGTAGTTTTTCTGAAACTGTAGCCTTGTTGGTGTATTTGTCTCCTGATTGATAAGCAACCTTAACAGTATTGGTTTGAGATGGTTGACTTTTTTTCATCTTTAGCAGCCTCTCCTGGTTCCTGCTCTCTGCTTGTATCTGCGTCAAGCTTGAAGGTCTTAGAATCTACAGAAATGGTTCTTGAGTTTGGATTTACTTTCTCATATTGCAACAAGTCAGCCGTCTTGAGGTAGTCTTCAAAGGCCGCATCCATTGACGGTCCTTCTTCTCGAACACCACCAAGCATGCTATAACCATCTCCACCTGCAGCCAAGAAGTCATTGGTTGTTAGGTAGTAAGTTTTTGATAGTTCTAGCTTTTCATAGGCACCGTTTGTATGATTCTTAACCTGAACAGCCAAGACACGTTTACCTGAAGGTAGGTTTGTATCATAGTAAACCTTGACACCTGAAACTTGTAAGAAACCTCCGCTTGGCTCTAGCAATGGTTGACCATTCTCATCTAAGACAGTTTGCCGTCCTTATCGACTTGTAAGATGGAACCAAGTGATTTTTCAAACATATCAAGGACTTGTTGGCCTGTCACCTGGATTTGTGTGATGGTATTTCCGAACGGTAAAACGGCGATAACATTTCCCTTAGTGATTGGTTTATCTTTGGCAATCGTTTCACGCAATCCACCACCGTTGGTCACAGCGATATCTGTTGGATGGCTAAAACCAGTCTGTCCGTATTGATAGAGAGCATCTGCCACAACGTTTCCTAGGTTGGTTTCACGGACACGAACATTTTCACGATCGCCATTAAGCTCAACTGGACTCTTCGAAACCACTTCTACTGCATTTTCAGCATCATACTTTTCTTTAATTTCTTTAACCATGGCAGCAATCTTTGGATTGGCTTCTAGTTTCTTAGCATCTGCAGCAGGTATCTGGCTTGGATTTCCTAATAATTGACGTGATTTATAAGTGATTCTTCCAACATTATGGAGATAGCTTCCAGTCTGGTTATAGGTTACATTGTCGCCATATGTAGTTGATTCTACAGTATGGGAGTGACCATCAATCACTGTAACACGCTTACCCTTCAAACGAGGATTTTTCGAAAGTGCCTCTGCAAGTGTTGAACCGCGCCATTCTACAGGTGTTGTTGTGTCAACACCTAAGTGAGCTAGGACAACATAGTGTTTATAGTCTTTACCTTCAGCTTTTGCTTTGGCTTCAATTTCTTCGACGACTTTATTAACTTCAGCAATAGGCTCTGTAAAGGTTACCCCTTTCACATTTTTAGGGTGAGTTTTAGTAGCTGTTTCAGGTGTTGTTACACCGATGACAACAAACTCATCACCTTCACGATTCTTGTCCTTGTCAACGATAGTAGCAGCTTCAAAGAGACGAGCACCATCTACATAGGTATTTGAGCTTAACAAGGGAAATTTCAAAATTTCTTTGTATTTTTTAGCTTCATCAAGACCGAAATCAAACTCATGATTTCCTACAGCCATGGCATCATAATCCATCTCGTTGAGAATTTTAGCACGTGCCTCACCTTTTGATGAGTTTGAGATAGGTAGCCCTTGGAAGGCATCACCAGCATCTACAACCAAGGTTGTTTGATCTTTTTTGGCACGCTCTTGCTCAATTACAGTAGCAAGTTTAGCATCTCCAATGACTCCCTTTTCCTCTACAATACGACCATGGACATCATTGGTGTGTAAGATAACAGTGTCCTTTTCTTCGCTTTTAGGAGATTCAGCAGGAGCTGACGGAGCTTCTGCAGGTGCAATCGCTTCTGAAGTTGCCGAAATTTCCGGTACCACAGGGCTCTCAACAGGAGCTGGAGTCGCCGACGGAGCTGGAGTTGCTGCAGGAGTTGTTGCTTCTTCAGCGTATACTTGTCCAGCTAAGAAGGCTGGAGCTAATAAAGCTGTAGATAGGATGGGTAATAAGAACTGTTTCTTCATTTTGAAACCCCTTTCTCTTCATAGTTCTTTAACTATTATACGTTATTTATCATCATTTTGAAACTTTTAGCCTTTTTTCAGGGTGAAATATTCGACATTTTATAAAAAAGAGGCTGGGACAAAAGTCCTAGCCTCTCAATTTTCTTTGAATTGTCGAGCAAGACGCAGTGGTTGAGTGGCTCTACTACGCTGATTTCATCAGCTTTTACAGCCCTACTCAACTGTGCGGAGGTGGGGCGACGAAATCGAATTCTAACGAATTACCGATTTCTGTCCCACTCTCTCTTTTTCTATTTATTGAAAATCTTTGATATTACCGTCGTAATCAGCCCAATCCTGGCTAAAGAATCGGTCATTCATTTGGTAATTCGGAGCTGTTGTTGGATTGCTTAAAAAAGGATTTACAACCTTATCAAAGGCCAGCCAGCCTAACCAACCAATATGAATCGTATCCTTAACAAAGTAAGGATCTCCTCCATTTTTTGAGAAATCAGCAATATTGGTGAAACCTTGGCTTTCCAACTGGTAACGAATTTTTTCGACAGAATGTTGATACATTTCCTCACTCAGTCCAGTATAATCCATCCATTTTTTATTGACAGGTTGAAAAACAAAGAGCACATTCACCTTGGACTTGGCAAATTGATCGAGCACTAGCTGCAAATCATTGTACTCAGATGACATGAGAAAGTTGTAATTTTTTTGATATCCTTCCCACTTTTTCAAATCTTTCTTTAACTGAGTATTGTAAAAATGGTTCTCCATTCCCAAACCATTATTGGTTGTATTTCTTCACCCTCTTTTCGAGCGATATTTTCCAATTCGTCATAAGAAAATTGATCTGGGAGACTGCTCAAATACTTTTCAATATGATCTTTATACTTTAATCGACCTCGAATCGAGAATTGGCCAAAAAGAGCAGCTTGTTTTTCATTGAACTCTGCAGAAGCTGTGATGATTGAATGATCAAAGTCCGACAATTGCTCGTTCTTAGCTAACTTCTCAACAATCCCCTTCATCGGTACGCTTGGATTCTGCTTCAAGAGTCTATTAGCCGCATACTGAGTGGCTACATCCCCAGATTGGTTTTCTAAGAAGGCAGTCAACTGATCATTGTTAAAATAAGTTTGAAAAATAGTCGGGTCATGATCCTCTTTTGTGAACCACTGTGGAGAGATTACAAATACCGCTTGTTTATTTTCAAGTTCAGACGTGATCTGTTGCATCCCAAAATACTGACTGAGTGAAGCAGCACCTGCCTGCCCCATAAAATAAGGTCGGTAGGAACGATTGTACTTTTCAGCTAATACTCCTGGATGCATGTTGTTGAATCGAATCCACTCACTTGACCCAAAGAAAGGCACAAAACGCATATCAGGATCTGTTAGAGCTCTCACTTTTTGGCTTCTCTCCTTAAAGCTCTCTGAACTTACAGAAGCCGCAGAGTATTTTTCCTCCGTCAGATTATGGCTTCTTGTACTTGGATAAAAAAAGATCAGTAGAAGAACCAACAATCCCGCTACGAAGATAGGCCCGAAGATCAGCCACAGGCGTTTAAGCATTCTTTAACTCCGTAATCCCTGCTACGATTTTATTAGCCGTATTCCAATCGTCACGACCAAATTCTGTAACCGGGACACGAATATCAAAGCGGTTTTCGATTTCCACGATTAATTCAACTGTTCCCATACTATCCAAGACACCTGCATCAAAGAGATCCTCATCCATCATGTCAGAAACATCTTCCATAAACAATTCATCAATAATTTCAATAACTTCTGATTTGATATCCATTTTTTAATTCCTTTTATTTTTTAAACCATAAATCATTCAAAAATCCAGAGAAGATTAAGAATGAAACCATCACGACATGGAAGGTGACTACCATGCCAAGCAACTGAATCGAACGATTCTCAGGCAAGGGAGCTTGCCCTGCTTTCTTTCGTTCCTTATTGAGTGTTTTTTTCTTACGAACCCAGGCATCATTAATCACTAAACCTAACCCATGAAAGAGCCCGTAAACGATATAAAACCATGTTATCCCATGCCAGAAGCCCATAAGGAGCATGTTCAGTACATAGGCAACACTTGAAGTCACATTTCGATTCTTAAAAAGCTTCTTTCTCGTCATCACCATGACCATGCGCATAAAGACAAAGTCACGAAACCAGAAGGATAAACTCATGTGCCAACGATTCCAAAACTCTTTCAAATCTCTTGACAAGAAAGGTTTGTTGAAGTTAATCGGACTACGAATTCCCATCAGATTTGAAATAGCTATAGCAAACATAGAGTAACCTGCAAAGTCAAAGAAGAGCTCCAAACCAAATGTGTACATGATGGCCACTACATAATAGTTAAAGACGCCACCTGTTTGTAAAGCTAAATTCTTTAGCGGCGGTAATAAAATCTCGCCTAAAATATGAGCTAGGATAAATTTATACAGAAATCCCCACATGATATACCGAACGGACTCGGATAGCATATCCATCAATTCATCGCGTTCTGGAATCGTCTTGTAATTTTCATTAAAACGTTTGAAACGATCAATAGGACCACTTGAAAATGTCGGCATAAAGAGAAGAAAACGCAAATACTCCCACATTTTCAAATCCTTAATGACTCCATCTCTAAGTTCGATGATGATTCCCACTGAACGAAAGGTCAAATAAGAGATTCCTACGAATCCCAGGAGAGACTGTGTACCGTTAATAGCGGGTTGCACCTTGACAAAGATGATGGGAAGGAGGGACAGAAAACTAACGAGGTAGAATACCCACTTGCCATCCTTGGTTTTTCGATAGTGCTTGTAGAAAAGCAGGAGCAATATTTCCCAGCACAGATAAATACCCAAGGCGACTAATTGATTGGTCTTGCCACCTGTCAACATGGTGACAATAAAGAAGAGACTAACCAATATTTCATACCAGGCAAAGCGTTTTTTGAAAAAAAGACCGATAAAGATTGGCAAGGCGGCAGTAATCACGTACAAAAAGTACTGCGGATTCCCATACGGCTCAATATGAGGGAGCTGTTTAAGAAGCTCCATCATCTATTGTTTACCTCATTGATTAAGCCTTTAATGTCGATCTTCCCATTTGGAGTTAGCGGCAAGCTGTCACGGTAGAGGAACTTCGAAGGCATCATATAAGACATCATAATATCTTCCAAGTCTTCCTTGATCGCTTTGGTAATATCAATCTCGCGCTCAAATCGTTCTTTGACGCCATCTTTTAAGATGACATAGGCCAAGAGATTTTGAACCTTGTGATCTTTATTATAGCGCGGTACCGCAACAGCCGAGTCAATGTACTGAGATTTGTTCAAGTTTTGAGAAACATCTTCTAGCTCAATACGGTAGCCGTTAAACTTAATTTGGAAATCCATCCGTCCACCGTAGAGAAGGAGTCCTTCATCCGTCATGGTTCCAACATCTCCCGTATGGTAGGCTGGAAGTCCTTCAAATTCGAAGAAAGCTTCTGCTGTTTTCTCAGGATTATTCATATAACCTTTTGAAACAGCCGGTCCAGACACGATGATCTCTCCTTGCTCTCCATCTGGCAATTTGTTTCCTTCCTCATCAATAATGAAGGTTGGAGAATCTTCTTTGGTATAACCAATTGGCAAGCGTTTAAGAGTCGCTAGCATTTCATCTGTGATAGCAACTGCCGATAAAGCTACCGTCGCTTCCGTTGGTCCATAAGCATTGATAATCCGAGCATTTGGGAAACGCTCGCGCAGTTTTGAGCCGTTTTAACCGTTAACTCTTCCCCATCAAAGTAGAAATGGGTAATGCCTGGCATCTTTTCAGCATTGAAATCTTCAGACAACATGGCCATATCTGCAAAAGATGGCGTTGAAGTCCAGATAGCAATCGGAAGAGAAAAGATGGTCGCAAAGAGTTGTTTAAAGTCTTGAGTAATGGCTGATGGAAGGGCAAAGAGGGTCCCTCCAAGAGCTAAGGTCGGTGCCCAGTACATGACAGACAAGTCAAAGGAATAGGGTGGTTGCGCCAACATTTGCGGACGCTCTGGCGTCGCAAATTCCTTGTCTGTAATCATCCAGTTGGTGAAGCTGAGCAAGTTGTCGTGCGAAATTTGCACCCCTTTTGGTTTTCCAGTTGTTCCAGAGGTAAAGATGATGTAGTAGTTATCATCCCCCTTGACCGGATGTTGCAAGTCATACGCATTCTGAGTCGCATAAGCTTCACGCACTTGCTCCAAGGACATGACTGGAGCAGCTGGGTTTTCAATTGGAAACTCGTTGATGGCGATAATTAAGCTCGGCTCAGCCACTTCAACAATAGCAGACACGCGCTCCAAGGCAGAATGGCTATCAATTGGGATATAGGCATGGCCAGATTTTGTCAGGGCCACAAAGGTTGCCAACATTTCATATTCTTGTCCACCAAAGACTACAACAGGTGACTTTTCAGGAAGTCCCATTTGGTCAATGTGGGCTGCTAAGCTATCTGAGTCCGCCTTCAATTGGCCATAGGTATGCTCTTCTCCTAAAATATTATAAACAGGATAAGTAGGTTGGGTCTGAGCAAAATGCTCAATGGTTTCAATCATATCTACGATTGGTTTGTTTGACATAATAAGGATTCTCCTTCAAGTTAGAATTCATTATAAATAAAGCTTCCTTGACCCTGACCAAGATAGCTAAAGAAGTAAAGTAGCCCTAGAAAGATAAGAAAATACAAAACTGTCCGACCAAGAAATAGGTACAATTCTTTTCTCTGTTTCATCAAGAAAACCATTCATTTCTGTAATTTTTCACTAAAATAAAATCAATTTCTTACTCATTTATTTTTCTGCTATTATACCACTTTATAGACTATTTTTTCAATTGTTTACCGTCTATTTCACTACGTTTCAACTACATTAAATTGTTCCATATGATTCTTTCTAATGATAGTTTGAACGCTTTTCAGTATAGATTATATAAGGAACTACAACAAAGTAGGCTCCATACTACCTATAGAAGATTTCTCCACTATAAATATTATAGAGCCTTATCTTGTATCTCACTTTATCGGTGCAGTTCCAGTTATCTAGAGATTTTTATAGTCTGTAATCCTAGAATTCACTATAGATAAATTCTTGAATGTTCGAAAAATCAGTTACAAAACAATAAATCACGATGCTTAAGATAACCGTATAGAAAAATAGTGTCCACAAGATTAAACGATGTGTATCAGTTAGCTTAGTTTGCAAATTTGTAAAGTTCTTTTTCAACTTCCATCCATCCTTTCACTCCAACGTGCATCACGTCAAATAAAAAGTAATCATCATACTCTCTGTCCCCATAGTTTAGTACCGTTGCACCATGGGCTTTTGCGACATCTTCTATTTTTTTGTAAGTTTTTTCCCGCATCTCTCTTGAGACACCTGTGTAATCGTTCCACTTCCCGTTTACTGGGAAAATAATGACCTCAACTTCAATACCCAATTCCTTGGCAACTGTCAAGAAGAGTTCCATATCTGAATACTCTGGTGACTCCAGGTAGCTCAAATCTTTATTAGAATCCTTCAGTGATGCATAGCGATCTTTTAGGTAGGTATTGTAGTAGTTATTATCAACAGCATAGTCATTGTTGTCTGTTTTCTTTTTGACCTCTTCTACAAACTGATTCGTCAGTTGCTCCCAATTGTAGTCCGGAGTTTTATCTCCTAGTGAAGGATAATCTGATTTGGCATGTTTTTGATAAAAAGTCTGTTTGAGCTTAAAGGAATACATCGCGTTATCAAGCTCTAATAGTTTTTTATCAACAATGGTTCCTTTTCCATCTATGAAATAACTTTTGTATTTTTTGTAGATGTCATTTTGTTGCTTGTTCCCCTTGGTAATCTCAATAATGCGATTGATTAGTTTTTCTTTCGTTTCCTTACTAATCTTCTCATTATCAAGCATATGGAAAATATGTTCCTGAGAAGCCTTGTTCAAAAAGGCATCTTGATGGGTTCCATCTTTTTCAAACCACTGAACAGACTCTACTATAGCTACTTTTCGCTTACTCATAGAACCCTCAATAGAGCCCAAGGTCGTAGCCTGAATGATGTTTTGAGAATAACTAGTCCCAATCTGCATGATATTAAAATCGTTGTAGTTAAAAATTTTATTGGGATGATAGTCTTCATTTATCGTCGCAACCAACTCTGAGGAACCCATTAAAACCAGTGTATTAGGAGTAATATTGCTTGTCAGAATATCTCTACTTTTATACTTTTCATACGAGGTGCTATAACGAATACTATTATCCTTGACTTTATAATAATCATCAATCTTCTTGACATACGTCACATTTAAAAGAGCAAGCGTCGCAATTACGAGCACAAGCGATAGTAAAAATGCTTTTAGTTTAATCATCTCGTTTTATCCTATCCCTTCGATCCGTCCTCTCTTTTCCATTTCTTATCTCTTTAAAATCGTAATTAAGATTTTATAGGGTTCACCTGAAAAGATAAAGAAACCAATCATGACCAAATTCATGGTCACAAACCAACTCAGTAGTTTATACCAGTTTTTGTTTTTATTTTTTTTATAAAAATTACTTTTCTTTTGATATACTTCAAATCCAGCCATCAAGACACCATGATAAAAACCATAAACAATGTAGCTAACGCTAAGACCATGCCAAAAACCCATGACTAACATATTGACCATATAGGCATAGGTTGCATTGTGTAGCCTGTTTTTAAACCATTTTTTCCGGATAACCTGCATCAAAACTCTTGAAAACACAAAATCTCTCAACCAAGTCGACAAGGTGATATGCCATCTGGTCCAGAAATCCTTAATATCGACACTCAGGAAAGGTTTGTTAAAGTTCATCGGTGTCTGAATGCCTAGGATGTTACTACTTCCAACAGCCATTAGACTATAGCCTGCAAAGTCGAAAAACAGATACAAGGTATAAAGGTACATGTACTTGATTGAGTAGGCGACTGTACCAGTATTGCTCAGAGCGAGCAGCATCTGATACACATAGGTTGATAAAACAACCTTGTAAAGAAGGCCTAGAACGATACGATAAACACCGTCCCCTGCTAGCTCCAAGTAGTCTTGACGTGGCATGACCTCATTTATCTCTTTTAGAAATCTCCTGCTCCGATCAATTGGTCCTGCACTAACCGTAGGGAAAAAAAGTAAAAATTGCAAGTAATCTTTTATACTAACCTTCTCCTTGATTAGACCATCTGATATTTCCAACATAATCTGAATAGTCTTGAAGGACATATAAGAAATTCCAATAAAGGCCAACAAATGGAGAGAAGTCAGGGCAAAGACTTTATTGATCACCAAAGGAAGAATGGAAAGAAAAACCAGTGGTTTCAGTCGCTTTGCTTCTATCCTCTGTGCAAGAAATACCAGAAAATATTGGTAAAGGATAAAGGCAAGCAAATAGACTATCATCGCTCGACTCTTGCCATAAATAGCTCCTGCAAATAAGAGGGAGAGCGCCAAAATATAGTAGTCCTTACGTTTTTCAAAAAAGTTTACCACAAAACCAATCAGTAAAACTACAAACAAGAGAAGGAAAAACTCATTCCCCTCAAAATAATTCATACCAGATGAACTCCTTTTTACTTTTTCTCATCTCACGGTTTTTCTTATTAGAATTAGCTCCTATCAGATCCCCAGGCGAGTTAATTTTTTCTATTATATCATAATTTAAAAACTATAAAAATACTTCTATTATCTAATTCCCTGAAAAGGTACAGATAACTCTTAGTACTAAATTCCAATGATGAGATATCATTAGTCACACAATAAATATAATTCAAAATCTAAAAGATTGATGAATGAACTAGTGAAGTATTCTGTCCTTTTGACTCAAGTAATCCTCAGAATCATCAAACACACCACTCCCCCTTTGGGTATTTTTATGCTAAAATAGTAGCTATGGATAAAATTATTAAAACAATATCAGAAAGTGGATCTTTTCGTGCTTTTGTTCTAGACAGCACGGAAACGGTCCGTACTGCTCAAGAAAAACATCAAACCCAAGCTAGTTCAACTGTAGCGCTTGGTCGTACTTTAATCGCCAGTCAAATTCTCGCTGCCAATGAGAAAGGGAATACCAAGTTAACTGTCAAGATTCTTGGAACAAGCTCCCTCGGTGCCATTATCACAGTTGCAGATACCAAGGGGAACGTCAAAGGCTACGTTCAAAATCCTGGTGTTGACATTAAAAAGACTGCAACAGGCGAAGTTCTAGTAGGTCCTTTTGTCGGAAGCGGTCAATTTCTAGTCATTACTGACTACGGCACTGGAAATCCCTATAATTCTATGACGCCTCTCATCTCTGGAGAAATCGGTGAAGACCTTGCTTTCTACCTGACAGAAAGTCAACAAACGCCTTCTGCAGTCGGACTTAATGTCCTTTTGGACGAGGAAGACAAGGTCAAGGTCGCAGGTGGTTTCCTGCTTCAAGTTTTACCAGGAGCCAAGGAAGAAGAGATTGCTCGCTTTGAAAAACGCATCCAAGAAATGCCAGCCATTTCAACCCTTCTCGAAAGCGAGGATCACATCGAAGCCCTTCTCAAAGCCATCTATGGAGACGAACCTTACAAACGTCTGTCCGAAGAAGAAATTCGTTTCCAATGTGACTGTAGTAAAGAACGCTTTATGGATGCTCTTTCTAGCCTTCCAGTTTCCGATCTTCAGGAAATGAAGGAGGAGGACCAGGGAGCAGAAATTATTTGTCAATTCTGCCAAACAACTTATAACTTTGATGAAAACGACCTGGAGGAACTCATTCGTGACAAATCTTAATACACCTTTTATGATTGGTAATGTTGAGATTCCCAATCGTACCGTTTTAGCGCCCATGGCTGGTGTGACCAACTCAGCCTTTCGTACTATCGCAAAAGAACTTGGCGCAGGGCTCGTGGTCATGGAAATGGTCTCTGACAAAGGTATCCAATACAATAACGAAAAGACTCTTCACATGCTTCATATCGATGAGGGAGAAAACCCAGTATCGATCCAGCTTTTTGGAAGTGACGAAGATAGCCTAGCACGCGCAGCAGAATTTATCCAAGAAAATACCAAGACCGATATCGTGGATATCAACATGGGCTGCCCAGTTAATAAAATCGTAAAAAACGAAGCTGGTGCCATGTGGCTCAAGGATCCTGATAAGATTTACTCCATTATCAACAAGGTTCAATCTGTCCTTGATATTCCCTTGACGGTGAAAATGCGGACAGGTTGGTCGGATCCTTCTCTAGCAGTGGAGAATGCCCTCGCAGCTGAAGCTGCAGGTGTCTCTGCCCTTGCCATGCACGGACGGACCCGGGAGCAAATGTACACTGGTCATGCGGATCTAGAGACCCTTCATAAGGTCGCTCAAGCCCTGACCAAAATTCCATTTATTGCAAACGGAGACATCCGGACGGTTCAAGACGCCAAACAACGCATTGAGGAAGTCGGTGCTGATGCCGTTATGATTGGACGCGCTGCTATGGGAAATCCTTACATCTTTAATCAAATCAATCACTACTTTGAAACTGGAGAAATCCTTCCTGATTTGACCTTTGAAGACAAGATGAAAATCGCCTACGAGCACTTGAAACGCTTGATTGATCTCAAGGGAGAAAAGGTTGCTGTCCGCGAATTCCGTGGACTAGCTCCTCACTATCTCCGTGGAACATCTGGCGCCGCTAAACTCCGCGGAGCCATTTCACAAGCAAGTACTCTGGCTGAGATTGAAGCACTCTTGCAATTAGAGAAAGGTTAAAAGACAACAAAAACCCGTAACCTTAAATGAGTTACGGGTTTTCATTTGTTTTGAGAAAAGGTTTTGCACTCGATTCTATGGCTGAATCAAGACAACACTAGACACTGTGCCATCTGCACCTGTTGTAATTTGGATGATTTTTCCTCCTCCGATTTTGGCATTATACTTACCATCGTCAAGAGTGTAGGCGTAACCTCTGATAGAATAATTTTCTTTCTTTCCATCTGCAGTTTCTACTGTGAATTGACCACTTGATGAGACAGTGATAGTCTCGCCATTGGCACCCTTCCAGCTTCCTGCTGCTGCTGAAAAATCACCGTCGACCATTGTTAAAACGCCTTTGTAACGTTTATTATGTTCTGCTTGCTGATCTTGTAATTTGCGGTCAGTAGTTGGGTCATACGTTGACTGACTTGCTTGATTGGATTGACTTTGTGAAGTCTGTTGATTAGCTGATGATTGGGCTGGGGCTTCCTGTTGCTGAGGAGCTTGTGGAGTTTGCGCTGCTTGATTGGACTCTTGTCCTTGAGTTGTTGGACTTGATGCTTGTTCAGAGGAAGCTTTGGTTTTTTCTGAAGTCGTAGTGCTTGTTGAAGCTTGAGTTTTACTTTCTTTGTTAGAAGAGTTCGCCTTTGAACTTGATGTAGTTTGTGTTGTTTTAGTTGCATTGTCGTTTTTAGCTTCTTCTTTTTTATTTCCGCATGCTCCTAAAAGCAAAGTGGAAGCTAGTACAGCAACTGCAACTAATCGAATGGAATGGTTTGTTTTCATGATGGGCCTCCTGTGTAATCTTTTTGAAATGTTTTGAAATACTTTTTGTAATGTTATTGTAATATTTGTTTTTTTGATTCTGTCAACTATTTATCTAAAATTTTTTTAGAATTATTTTTTTGAGTACGTTTATTTTTCTTATTCCTCCTATATCTTTTATTCGTAAAAGATTTTAAAAAGCAGGAAAATTTTTCCTACTGAAATCCTCTATTTTTAAAGTGACATCGCTCGCATTTTTTTCTTGAAGTGCTATAATAAAATTGAAATAGGATATTGGAGGTGTAGGCTTATGTTAAGCAAATATTACAAGTATCTTCCTTGGGTGATTTTAGCTGCTTTCGTTTCTTATGGGGGTGCTACTCATTACGCTCAAACAACATTTGATTTGTTCTACCTAACTGCCATTTTCATGATTGTCTACGTGGCATTATTGTACTTACACGAAACCTATTTAAAATATAAATACAAAGAGTTATTCATTCGAATCATGAGCAATTCTAATAAAGATAAACACCCTTAAATAATAAGAAGAGGTCGGAAAAAATTCCGACCTCGCTTTTTATTTCAATCGATAGGTTTTTCTTGGTTTCTTTTTAGGAACTCGTTTAAGCCCAACTTCTTCTACATACTCTCCGTATTTTACAAGAAAGTTATTGCTGACGATTGGTCGACCTGGATTGATGAGATTGACCAGTTCGGTCCCTTCATAGACAGTGAACTCCTCCTCTAGCAGATAGAGAAAGGTCGGATTCCAGTCAAGACGCCCTTGGATTCGTTTAATAGACTCTTGGATAATGGCATAATGGTCAAAGGCGAAGTCTTGCTCCCCCAACTCTAGTCCCTCTAGGAAGCACTTGCCCGTCTGAAAATCAACATCGACAAAAACCACATCTTTAGCATCATCTCCAGCTTGAACGAGATCGAGTGCTCGACTAGGCAGATACACCAAGTGGGCAATGGTCACCGTCCACCCCCGCGGATCACGGCCTGGTGTAGACACTGTCATCAACTGCTCGATTTTCTCCAAAGGAAGGTCGAGGTTAACCTCCTCCCTCACTTCACGCTGACAAGCATGCCTTGCATCTTCGCTCTTATCCATAAAGCCGCCGACCAAAGCCAAACAGTTTTGATAAGGATGAGCCTTGCGACGAATCAGTAAGAGTTTGATTTTCCCTTCCACAAAGCAATAAGCTACCATATCCACCGTCACACTCGGTTTTTCATACTGAGGAAGATCTTGTTTGCAGTACCAGTCTAAAAATTCCTTCTCAGTCGCATGAATTTCAAAATATTCTCTTTCTGTCATTCCAGCTGGGATTATCGTTTCAGTCATCTTATCACTCCTTGACAGCCTTAGTCCATTGGTACCAACCGACTAAACTATTGAGGGTGTAGACCCAGTACATACCTTGGATATGGATGTTTTCACCCCACCAGAGATAAATACTAAAGAGATTGGTAGCAATCCAGAAAATCCACTGCTCACGGTAAAGACGTGTCATCAAGAGCTGACCAACACCATTGGTCGCATCCGTTACACTATCACGGAATGGACGAGCACTATGAATACTTTGGTAAGCCAAACCCATGCCAATCCAGATGAGAGCTGTCAAGGCCAAGTACTTGAGCCAATCAACCAGACCAAGTTTCTTAGCTTCAAAGTGAGACTCCTCTGGTTTTCCTTGTTCATTGATCCGATTAGACAACCAAGCATAGAGACCAATAGGCTGCATGACAAAGAAATAAACTGTTGTCAAAACTTCCCCGTAGAAAGTAGCATTCATAGATAAGACCAAGTAGATTGCAGAGTTAATAGCTCCAAAAAGATAGTTACTAGCTCGACCTTCAGCTACCAAGATAACGCAGACAATTCTGTCCAAGAGGCCAAGAGGCCAATCCAGTCATGACTTTCCGTGTTTTGTGTAAACTCCAGAATAAGAGGAACACTTGATAAAACAATCAAATAGAGCCACTGGAAAAGACTGCGTCCCACAAAGAGGTCATTCCAAAGTAAACGCATAACTCCTGCAAAACCAATTTTACGAGCTTCCGCGTGAACATTTTTAAAGTTTTCGATAAATTGTGTGATTTTTTCTACTATTTTTTTCATTTTTTTCTCCTAATCTGCTTGGTAAATAGCATCGATAGCTACTTTTGCTGCTTCATAATTTCCTAGATAGTCATCAGCTAGATAAACATGAGGGATATTGCCTAGATATTGCTCCCTCATCATATCCAAATGCTGAGAAAAACTGTAACGAATATGGTCTTCTGCCATGGTCATGTCGCGAAAACCATCATTGACATAAGAGCCAATAGGTCGCACAAAGAGGATTAAATCCCACTTTTCCTTGGCTAAGATGGAAACAAAGAGATTGTCAAAGGTCTCTCCGGATAAGTCCTCCTGCTCTTCGCTTTCCATGTAGTAATCGTAGTAGCCCTTGGTTACCAGTGAGTTGGTATCTGCAATGACTAGGCCTCGATTGGCATTGCTATCAATTAACTTGGAAGTTTGATCATACTGGCCCAAAAGAAGGTAATAATAGTCTTTTGGGGTAAGCTCATCATCTCGGACATTATTTTTTATCTGATACTCACGAGCATACTCCAGACTGACTGGCGCATCATAGAAGCGAGCTAAATCCTTGGCTAGAGTTGTTTTCCCATTACTCGCACTTCCCATAATCAACACTTTCTTTGTAAACTGCCGGCGGAAGGGTTGAGCAATATATTTCCAATATTTACTTGGATTCTCACGAATCATGCTAGCCGAAATGCCAAATTTTCTTTCCTGTAGAACAGTCTCGAAACCACGTTCTGACAATTCTTGTTGGTATTCGGACTCTCCTACAAAAAAGATGAGCTCCTCACCATTCTGGTCATAGGAAATGGCCTGCAACATCTGATCCAACCACTCCTGCCAGCCCATTGGATAGCGCGGGATAGTAGTTTCGTCAAGTTTACAAACAGAGGTCAACTCATCATCTCGAAAAGCTTCACGAATATAGCGAAATCTCTTTTGTAGTGTAAGTCCCACCTGTTCACCACGATCTCCCTTATAACCTGAAACTACCACCCATACAGCATCACATTGACGTTTTGCTCTTTGGATTAAATCAATATGCCCCTGATGTAAGGGAGCAAAGGTTCCAAAAACCACTGCTATTTTCTTTTTCATGTCTTTTCAGCCTTTTTATAATTTTTTATATTATACCCCGCTATTTTACGTTTGTCAACACTTTTTTATTATTTTTTATAAAAACATTAATACATCATCGGATTTTTTACTTAATATTAAAAACTTGATTAGGAGAAATTCGTTTTTAAAACCTTTAAACTAAATGCAAAATCCAAATGCTTATTTAAGTAACAACATTCCAAAAAAAAAAAGAGGCTGAAACAATCTGTTCCAACCTCACATTTTTATACAATCTCAAATTTTAACTGACCAGCTTTAACCCCAATCTTCAAAGTTTTGCCAGCTTCCAATTCACCTTTAAGAAGGAGTTCTGCAAGTTTGTCCTCCACTTCAGTTTGTAGAGTTCTACGTAGTGGACGAGCTCCCATCTCTGGATCATAACCCTTCTGAGCTAGAAGTTTAAGGGCAGAAGCTTGAAGTTTCAAGTCAATTCCTTTTTCTGCGAGGCTTGCAATCAATGGTTTGACCATAATCTTAACCACTTCTTGCATATCTTGACTTGATAGGCTATGGAAAACAACTTTTTCATCAATACGGTTGATGAACTCTGGGCGATAAGTTTTTTTCAACTCTTCAAAGATTCGTTTTTCCATATTTTCCTGGTCAAAACGAATATCCTTGGCTCCAAAGCCGACTGTCTTGTCATCACGAAGAGCTGTCGCACCAAGGTTTGAAGTCATGATGATAATGGTATTGGAGAAGTCAACCTTGCGACCCTTACTGTCAGTCAAGACACCATCGTCTAAGACCTGCAAGAGCACATTAAAGATGTCTGGGTGGGCCTTTTCTACCTCGTCAAAGAGCAAGACTGAGTATGGTTTGTTACGAACCTTCTCGGTCAACTCTCCACCTTCTTCGTAACCTACATAACCCGGAGGAGCTCCATTAAGACGACTGGCCGCAAATTTCTCCATGTATTCACTCATGTCAAAGCGGATAAGAGCAGACTCATCATCAAAAAGAACTTCTGCCAAAGCCTTGGCTAATTCAGTTTTACCAACACCTGTCGGTCCAAGGAACATAAAGGATCCAATCGGACGTTTGTTATTGCGGATACCCGATTGATTACGACGAATGGCACGACTGATGCTAGATACCGCTTGTTCCTGTCCGATAACACGTTTATGCAGTTCAGTTTCAAGGTTGAGATACTTCTTGGCATCCGTTTGTGTCAATTTTTGAACTGGAATACCTGACAAGCGACTCAAGGTGGTCAAAATGTCTGATTCTGTCACCAAGTCTTTATAGATCGGAACTTCCTGCTCTTTTGCAATGAGTTGAGTAGCTTGCTTCCATTTACCATCCATCAAGGCCTTATCAGCTGGTGTTAAACCTGACTCGTCTTTTTTAGCGTGTTTCGATTTATTTTGGACAGTTGCTGCTGCTTCGTCCAAAAGATCGATTGCTGAGTCTGGTAAGTGACGACTGGTCAAATAGCGATGTGCCATTTTGACAGCTGTTTCTACTGCATCATCTGTAATTTGAACATGGTGGTGCTTCTCATAAGTTGCTTTCAAGCCACGCAAGATAGCCATACTATCAGCTACGCTCGGCTCTTCAATCATCACTTTTGCAAAGCGACGAGACAGGGCAGCATCTTTTTCGATGTGTTTTTGGTATTCTTCCTGAGTAGTCGCTCCGACAGTTCTCAGAGTTCCACGTGCCAAGGCAGGTTTCAGGATATTGGCCGCATCCAAAGTCGAATCAATCCCACTTCCAGACCCCATAATAGTATGGAGCTCATCGATAAAGAGGATAACCTTACCGTCTTCCTCAATATCTTTGATGATATTGTTCATACGTTCCTCAAAGTCTCCACGGAAACGAGTTCCCGCAACCACATTCATCAAATCAAGCTCTAGGACACGCATCTTGGCCATTTCATCAGGTACATTTCCGTTGGCAATACGTTGCGCAAGGCCAAGTGCCAGAGCTGTTTTACCGACACCTGCATCTCCAACTAGGACTGGATTGTTTTTTGTTTTTCGACTCAAGATTTGGATCATACGAGAGATTTCTTGGTCACGTCCGATGACTGGCTCTAATTTGCCTGAACGAGCTTGCTCTGTGAGGTCATGAGTGTAAGCTTCCAAACCACCACTTGGACTTTGAGGCATCCCCATCATATTTGCCATAGAATTTTGCTTATCTGCAACTGAGCGATGGCGCTGACGAAGAGCCTTTAAATCTTCTTTTGTCCAACCAGCACGCGCCTCAAGACTACGACGAAGCCCAGCAATCTTGACTTGGTCCTTCTGGTCCTCATAGGAGAAACCTGCTTTTTCTAGAATGCGAGTTGCTAGGGCGTTGCCATCATGCAAGATAGCGTAGAGAAGATGCTCAGTACCCAATGCTTTGGCATGAACAACTGAAGCAATGTGTTCCGCTTCTAATAGTAAAACATTTAAGCGGTAGGAGAAGGGAAGTTCCTGGTAATCTTCCTTGTGGTTATAGTTTGCCTCTGTTAATTCTACAGCGACTTCCTCTAAACGATCAATCTCATAAGGGAATTCGTTGAGAGTTGCGCCAGCAACACTGTAGCTATGATTGGCCATGGCAATCAGTAGGTGCCATGACTCTAGGTAGTCTGCACCAAAGCGACTCGCTATCAGAAAGGCGCTGTCGATACATTCTCTCAATGCTTTGAATATTTCATGTCGTTTTATTTTCCTTTTCTATCTACTTCATGCAACAACTGACGAAGCATATTGGCACGAATATGATTAGCTTCCTCACCTAGAATCCGGTCTGTCCCCGTAGCTAATAATAGATTCATCTCTTGGCGTGTCAAGAGTTCTTGTTCAACTAAGAGTCTTAAGACATCTTCAAAGAATACTTGGTTAACCTCATCATCCACAGAATACAACAAATCACGCAGCATATCATGATGGTTCGAGAATTCAATTCGACCAATGCGAATATAGCCCCCGCCACCACGTTTGCTCTCAACTAGATAGCCTCTACTCTCTGTAAAACGAGTCTTAATCACATAGTTAATCTGGCTAGGTACAACTTGAAAGGTATCCGCTAGCTGGCTTCGTTGTAATTCTACGATGCCAGATTGTTCTAAAATTGCCTTGATATAAGCTTCAATATGGTCCGATGTATTTTTAAATTTCATAGCTTGCTACCTCCTTCTTAAACTTTGACCATCTTTGACTATACTATCATTTAAGACTCTATAAGTCAAATTTTTTTAGGGCTCAAGGCTTGAAAATACTGATTTTTCTTAACAATACAATGGAATTAAGACACCTTGGTTTTTTTCTTTAAAGTTCCTTAAAAAGTCCACAAAAAGAGCCCTAAAAAGGGCGTAATATTGACGAGTTCAGCAGGCAAGAACTAGCACCTTTGAAGGTGCTTTTTATTCATCTAATCAATTATCAATAATAATGTTACAATAACTATAATATAAACAATAACTTTCTGAAAGGATTAACATGGATAAGATAGAAATGATTTCTTTTTTCAATCCCTACTTGATGAAGTTGCTGAGTAAGGCAACTGCTTGAAAATATTGTAAGTTTGGATAAGACAGTTTATCCAGAACTATCAATAGGTATCCTTCCTTTTGTATCATCTCTCTGTGATGGAATACTAAAAGTTTTTACCCAGAGATGTTCATAGTGATTTTTCCAAATATTGGAAAACAGGAATTTCAAAAATAATATCTAGTGTCCGAGTGAGTTATAAGCAATACTCTGATAAAAATTTAGCAAGGCTATAAACTGATACTTGAAATAGAGAGACGCTTTTTATTCACAAATGGTAGAAAAATTACAATTTATTTCAAAAAACTCGTAATCAATATTTTTTGGACAACATGATTTTAGGGGTATATTACTTCAACGAAATTCCATACGCTAACACTAATCAATATCATATTTACCTAGAAAGTATTTTATCGAAAACCGATAAAAAGGATATTTCCTATTTTTGATAAAAGAGCTACTGATTTATTTTTTTGAATTTAGCAAAGCTTTAGGAACTTTAATTAATTCAGTAAATCAAAAACTATTAAGAAGCCTACAATCCAGGATATTAAAATTGAAAACTTTGAACAACGTGATTTTTCTTATTTGAATCTAAAAGAAGGAATTTTTTTAACAGGAGTTCTGCCTACGGGCACTCAGTTATTCTTATTTAACATATTATGCCAGAATAATTTTGTAGTACATATTATGCCAAGTGTCTTAAAATCAAAAATTACTTTTTACACGCTCGCTAAGCCAATGCTATTTAGTTAGTATTACAGCCTTACGCTTGATTCTCAATAAGGGAAAGCTCTTTATTGCCTGATTTCCAACGGGAGGAAGTTGTTGATATCCTTGATCGCAAAGAAAAAATTTTTAACTTCCGACAAGATTTTAGAAATAATATATTTCATTATAAAAATTTCAAATGTCCCATTACAAATATTTACTAATCCCCCGAAAATTCTTTGAAGAACTGATTGAATTTCATTCCTCAAAAAAATTTTAAAAGAGTATCAAAAACTATTATTGGAAGAAATCTTAAAAATAAATGACATAATCAATTCATTTATCAATTGAAAATTAGGTCTTATTTCAGAAAAAAATAGTTTCATCTCAATTCTATTTTTAGAAAAAAACTAATACTTTTTTTCTAAAAACAATAAGTTTTTACCTTTTTCTCTGAACATCTCCGACTTGGAAAAAGTTCCCTTCACCGGTACCCTACTGGCCAAAATGATTTTTCAAAAAGAGGGGGGAGTCAATATCCTTTCAATTCCACAAATCTTTTAGCGATTACCTTTCTACGGCTATTTATATAACGAGTAGTTTTATTTTAGTTTCTCTGCCACGTCTTCCCAAGTCGCACCAGCTTCTAAATATCTCATTTTTAAAAATTACTAGATCACTTTCAATTAAGTTTTTCCATCAAGGTATCTACAACTAGTTTGAAGCCTTCTAAATATCTTAGTGTTTGGTCTTCTTCAATTCTAATGATGGTTGCTTCAGTAGGACTATATACTGTCTTGCCTTTCCCACCAGTATAATCTTCAGTGCTATGTTTCTTATTATGTATCAGTTCCTGTCTTCTCAAATAAATTTTATTAGCAATCGTTCTATATCGCCCCTAACTCAATATCTATCTCGTCCAGATCTCTGTTACTCAGCTCGTACATCGGTAAGTACCTCCACTTAAATTTTAAAAATTATTTATCTTGCAATTTGTCAAATTGTAAATTCTGTCAAACTGACAAAAAATGCTGAAAGCCTACTAATACTCAAGTTAGAAGGTATTGCTGTTTTAAGTTTGACAACTCTTCAATATGACAAGTTCAGGAAATTTCTAATTTATCCCCTCAGTTTCTCATATCTTTACATTCTGTGAAACTCACTCCATTCTGTAACCCCCTGATATACCTTGCTTTCAAGCTATTACTTCTTTTCAGTTTATGCTTACTTTGTTATGTGAAACTTAGTAAAGCATAAAAGCAGGACTAGCGATATTTCTTTTGTTTGAGCCATATATCACTAGCCTTACTTAATTTGTTCCCTATTTTTCTAAATACTCTTTAACGTCCCTGATATTCCTTAGAAAAAAATTCATCCACCCGCTATTATCAGGATTTAAGAATGGTAAAACAGTCAGCGGACTTACTTCCGTTCGATATAGCAATAGAGAATGTTTCTGACTTATTTCTCTGACTACACCTGTATGGATTTCTTCTACATCCTTCTTTAGTTCTTGAATTTCATCATATGCGTCCAGAATTCGTCTAAGTTTCTTTCGGTATTGTTTATAGATCTTCTTAGTTTCCATCCGTTGCTTAGTTTCTTTTAAAAAAATGTATTCAAAGATGACTGCATTAGCTTCTGAAAAATCACTATTATATTTTTCCTGAAGAGAATTAATAGCATTTTCCATCTTTTCAAGCTGTTCCAAAAGACTCTAAGTTGTTTGACAAAAAGAATCTATATTCTCAAATGAAACTGTTTGATTGCCTAAAAGACTCTTTTCTTTTTCGCTTAACTGTTCTCGTGCTGAATTAATCTTACTTTTTTTATTATCTAGATCATTCAGTGTTTCAAATACTTGATTAATATCCATTTCTTTCTCCTAATTCCATTCAACAATGTAGCCACAATCTGATTCAACTTTTTTTAACATCAAATCGAGTATGCAAAAACAAACGTTTCCCAAAATAATCAACTGAATCTAACCAGCTAAGTGTGTCTTTCTTTCGGTCAAATAATGTCACAAAATTTTTCAAGATCTCCGATAAATGCTTTCTTATCTCCTTTTATTCCCTAATGTTATATCATCTACAATTAAAAAGTTATCTACAAAGAATGTCTCACTTGTTCCTGTCTCTTTATCAACTTTAAGAAGATAGTTCCCTGAAGTGTCTTTTTATTTTTTTCTAAAACGTTAAATAACGATTGACTGACAACCATAGATACATTACGCTCTGGATTGATTAAAGAAACAATAGATTTCAAGTCGTCTATACTTGTAGCAGTTTGAACATTAGCTGTCTGCAAGATTTTCCCGATTTCTCTATTTCGTGTTCTACGTTTTAATTTAATAATCTTCTTGCCAAGAAAATCCGTTAAATTATATTGACCGTCATCTAATTGCTCTTGTGAAAAATCAAGTTTTTCCACTGAATAATCTAACTAAGTAATCAACGCTGATTGTTTTTCTTTTATCTGCTTCTGTTCTTTCAACCGATTCTTCCCCAACTTCTTGTAATGAATTAGATTCAAAGTCATTTACTTCATACTTCCCACCACGGGTACGAGTCTCAATAACATTTACTAGATCAACCAGTTCTTTACGTTGATGTTCATCTTCGTAACTATCAAGGATTGGTTTTTCAATGAGTACATGATTATTTTTCTAAGTTCATCCCTCTAGTGTTATAACCTGTACTTCGGATATAAGCTTCTAGATTTTCTTTTTGTTTAGCTAAGTTAGTTGTCATTTTTTCTCCTTTTTATCTTTTTAATATCTGATTTTTGTTTATAATTTTTTTCTAAAATTCTTTTGCTCTTAGCTTTTTCCTTTATGATTCTTCGAGCTTTTTAGAATCATTTTTCTAGATCTTGATTTGTCTTGTTTGTCAGCATATTTTTCTAGTATTTCTTTTTTTCCGTTTTTTTCTAAGTTTTTCATCATCTTTTTGCACTTTTGCAAATATTTGTTATCTTTTTCTTTGGATCCATGGAAAATTTATCTGCCACAACATACCCTAAAGAAGTATCTCCTGTCATAATACTCACCCCCTTTCAATGCAAACAAAAGGGACATACCACTAGCACTACATGCTTTCGGTATGTCCCTGAGTTGTTCTCAATAGACTTTATTTTTTTGTTTCTTTCTTACATAGATGGGTAAATTTCCCATCTGAATAGAATAAAAGTAATTTCTCCAAATTTTTGGAACTTTTTCTATTTCAATTATACCACATTTTTCATAAACAACAAACCCTTTTTCTGTTGCAAATCCCATTCCGTCTACATTCATTAAACTATCTCTCCTTTAAATTTATTTATTGTGTATCGCTTGTCTTTGATAGTGAAAGCCTTTAAAAAGCATTACCCTCTAATCCCTTCAAGATTCTACTTGAATTTCTAGCATTATAAACTGTTCTTAGTTCGCTACTATCTAGATTCGTGTTAAAAATTGTAGTTTCTCGATTATTGATAATATCAAATAGAAAATCCTGTTCCCAGTCACTCTTAGGACTGATTGTCCCATTCTTCGCTCCCAGGTCGTCAATGATTAGAAAATCTACATTGATTAGTTTTTTAACTGCTTCATATTCCGTTAAACTAGCATTCTTACCATACTGCCAACCTTCTTTTATTTGCTTTATAATCTCAGTTAGACTTACAAATAAAACACTCTTAGGCTCTTTCCTTTCTTTTGAAGCTCTCATTTATTTCTTTTTGCCATTGCAAGAGATAAATGACTTTTTCCCTATACCTGTACTTCCACTTATTAAAGTATTGCCTGTCATACCATTTAGGTACTTTTTCGACTTGCCCCTTAGCAAAGTCTAATAGTTGTCGTTCTTCTGTGGTGTTGACAATAAAATTATCGAATGTTGCACCTTTTTAACTCGTTCGGGATCATACTTTCACGCATTAAGACATCATAGGTTTTAAAAATATTCTTGCCTGTCTTCAAACTCCTTTACCAGTTCTTTTTTTCTTTTTGCTCAATTTCCTCTTGGCCACATTCAGGGCAAAATTCTAGCAAACTTCGTTCCTTGCTTCCTCGTACAGGTATTGAGATTTCCCAATAGTTTACCTGGTGAATCTCACATACTTTTTCAGATATCTTTCTGTTGTTGTATTCTTTAAATTTATCTTGCATTTTTAACTCCTAAAATGGTAGATCTGGAAAGTTATTGTCTGGCTTACTTTTAGAAATTTTTAGGTTTTTTTGATTTAAATAACTGTCAAAACTTAGAACCGAATAGTGTTTCAGGTCTTAAATATTTAAAGAACTCAGGATTATCTTTCCATTCTTCCGTTTTTACATCAATCACCTGTTTAAAATCTTCAAGTGTATAACCTTCATTAAACCTAGCTAGCAAAAACTTCTTTGTCTTATCAACAAATTTATAACGCTTATTAGCAACTTGATTCAGATAAACAATCGGAATCCAAAGTTCTTTATTTTTTTGTTTTCT
Organism: uncultured Streptococcus sp.; assembly: GCA_916439135.1. Classification (GTDB taxonomy): domain Bacteria; phylum Bacillota; class Bacilli; order Lactobacillales; family Streptococcaceae; genus Streptococcus. The sequence goes on from CAKAHR010000001.1 coordinate 884,864, forward strand.
CTAAATCCTTTTATAGAGTTTTCGTCTAGCCACTCAGGAAAGATATATTCTGAGCTTTGCTCAGTAGGAGAGCTTTGCTCAGTAGGAGAGCTTTGCTCAGTAGGAGAGCTTTGCTCAGTAGGAGAGCTTTGCTCAGTAGGAGAGCTTTGCTCAGTAGGAGAGCTTTGCTCAGTAGGAGAGCTTTGCTCAGTAGGAGAGCTTTGCTCAGTAGGAGAGCTTTGCTCAGTAGGAGAGTTTTGCTCGACTATATATTCTTTATCTAACTTTAACTCTAGCTCTAACTCTAACTCTTTATCTATCTCTTTCTCTGTTGGACATGAGTTGGAAACATTCTCTAATTTTTTTGGACATTCTCCAATTTTTGGTAAATTTTGACTATTTTTTTCTTTGGTCTCGCTTGTATTTTGCCCAGTTTGTTTCACTCTCAACCATGGCTTTTGCTTGCGATAATGTAGCATGTCCATCATCATCAATCTGAATTAGTCCACATTTTGTAAAATATGCGACTGTCATATTTATATCATCCTCGGACACATCCAATTTTAAAGCTAGCTCCTGTACCAAATTATCAAAATATCCCTCATAGTACAAAATACAGTCATCTTCTAAGCTTTCTAACATAAGACGGATGTAAATAACAGTCATAGTATAGCCACCTGGCATATGTTTGAGTCGTTTAATAAAAAGATTATCAAAAAACTTCTTATCAACTTTCAACCAAAAATATACTTTAGTCTTTGCCATCATCCACCCCCAGGAACTTCAAAATGTCCGTAACTTTGTAATAAACTTTTCTTGTATCTTCTAGTGGTGGTTGATACCGTCTTAGCCCTGCGCTTTCCCACTTCTGCAATGTTTTGTATTTTATATCTAACTCGTCCATGGCTTCCTGTGCTGACATTAAACCAGTTAGTCGTGGTTTAGGTCTTTCTCGGACTGCTAGATAGTTTTCTACTACTGTGCTGATTCTATTGGTTAAATCATTTTCGCTTTCTTTACTCAAACTAAACATACTTAGTCCCCTTTACTAACCATTCCAAGCTGAATATATCGCCCATAATCAGGGCTTAAATCCTCACTAGGTGTTTCTGTCGTCTGTGTACTTTCTCGCTTAATTCGGACGCTTTTTTGGCGGTCTAGGTGGTTTAGATAGATTAGTAAACCAATAGCTACCACAATAAAGATAACCGCCTGTATGTTGGTTAAATCTAACTCATTCATGTTTTATCCCCTTTCTATAGTCATTAGCCTGTTGAGTATGTTCTGAAATGAGTTGGTTCATAGCTTGGATTACTGTATTTAGTAAAGCTGATGATTGTTTACTGTCTTCCATGCTAGCCATTTCTAAGACTAGTAGAGTATCAGTTAACTGACAACAAAGCCCCTCATAATCTACTAGAACATCATTTGTATTTACTGTCATATTATTTCCTTTTCTTTTGCCTTTTCTTATACAAGTTTCCACCCACTCCAAACGCTGGGCGATTGCCCCTAAGTTGGCGAACGCTTGTAGCGGTGTTTCGTGAGTAATTACCCATCTTTCAGCTAAACAAGGCCTTAGAATCACCCTGTCAGCGCTTGATTTCAAAAACCTTTTTCTAATTGCTTGCCTGCTCTTCGGTTTTTTTCTTTTAGATATTTGATAGAGTAGATATTTTTTTGCTATAATCAGAGCATAGAAAAAAATTTCTATATCCTTAATCTTATCGCTTGCTCGCCTCGTCTAAAAATTTGAGCAAGTGATTTTTTTATTTTTCTTTTTGCATGATTACTACCTGACTTTTGGTTTTATAAAAGCAAGTCTTTACTTTCGATAAGATCTAGAATCCAAGTGAATCCCTGCTCAACCGTTTCAAGAAATGCGCCCAGGTCTTCACTGTCCAAGTTCTCGTAGTTCATACAAAGATATTCAGCTAGTTGTCTGTCTTTTCTCAACTAGCTTTTTAAAATCCTTGGGATACTTGGGAATTTCTAACCCTTTGGAATTTTTTTAACTGTCTTAAATTCATTTTTCCATTTTTCTATACTCCTATGCTTTTAAAAAAATTAGTTCTTTAATTTCTGAATATCTCATATTCAAGTTAATCATCGCTATTGCCATATCTTCCAAACGTTGGTAGTTTGTCAGTTCTGCGCTTGTTAAACTGTCAATACCGTTTTCACTTTCTCGCTCTTGCATGAGTTGCGCTTTATTCTTCCCTGTCACTCCCCTTTTAGTAGTAAGTTTGTAAGAGTGCTATAGGCATGCTTCGGTGCTTTCTCCCATGATTTGATAGATTCAGTTAAGGTCTTGCGCTTTGGCTTTTCCAGTTCCCGTTGAAGATAGCGTTTAGAAAGTTCATCACGCATTTCAAAAAGGCTTTGACTAGGTTCTTCTTAAACTCTTTTACGGGTTCTGTATTTCGTAAGTAAGTGATCAGCAATGTTGCTTGTTGCTCGTTCAAAAATATAATCCCGTACATTTTGCCCACTCTCTGAAGGTGAAATTTTAAATGTCACCTTTCCAAAACTCTCGAAGTCCTCTCGGTGTTTATTCAGCAAAAATCTTCAAATGTCTGTGCTTAATTTCAGCGCAGTCTGCAACGATACTGCTTTCAGTGTATACGGCTCTTTTCTTGCCGTCCATATAAACCAATTCCATTGGTTCACTCCTTTCTTCTTGTTGTTCGTGCTTGCCACCTCAAAAACAGTACCAAGGTAAATCATTGTGGTAGGGAAAATTTAGGGAGAGAATAAACCCCTACAAACCCTTGATACTGCCATAGGTAGCAAGCAGAAATATTCTTGATTCTGTCTTATGCTCCTTTCTAATAATCTTCAGCAAGCCATTCCATGGCTTTTTGGTAAATGCTCGGCTTGACTTCGCCACCGTCTCGAATTTTTTTCGATAGGTAACTTGTGTAACTCCGATTTCTTCGCCTGCTTGCTTAGCAGTCAATTTCTTATCAGCTTGCTTTCGGCGAATCGCTTTTGCTTGTGTTGAGGTAATAAGCAATGTAAGTTTCTCCTTTCTTTCTAACATTTTTGTTAGTTCTCTTGTATTTTACTAAATAAAATGTTAGTTGTCAACGATTTCTAACATTTTTGTTAAAAAAATTATTTTTTTATGTTATAATTATCCTGAGGTAATATATAATGAACAGATTACAAGAGTTACGAAAAAAACAAAGGGGATACCCAGAAAACACTTGCTGAACTTCTTGGTGTGTCAGAAATGACTATATCACGTTGGGGAAAAAGAACCAGAATTAAAAATTAAATATGAATATATACAAAAACTAGCGGAGTATTTTTAAAGTTAACATTGGTTATCTGCTGGGTTATGATAAAACTATCCAAAATGAAGCATTGGGTAGCTATCAAAATATGGCAAGATTATTACGCACTAACCCAGATTTAAAAATATAATTTCAGAATACGATGAAACTAATCGAAAAACGGGAAGTAGGGATTTATCTCTTTTAGTAGAAACTGATAAGCTCCCTATAATCGAACAAGATATTAAGAATCTTATTCTTGAAGAGTGGAAAAACTCAAACTGAAGATTATGATGAGGAAATATATGGTACTCTTTCTGATAATATTTCAAGAATCTATATAGCTCTTGGACAACTGCCAATAGTTTTTTAAAGATTTTTTTCGGTTCTTTTCTAACCCTTCCAACATCTGATAAAAAAATCGTTATGCAACTAGTAAATAGTCTATACGAAAAAAATAAAGGAATAGGTGTCATCGAAGAGCATCCTGATAAAAAAAATAATTTGGAATTTACATAAAATTATCTGATAAAAACTAAAAAGGAGTAACTCTCATGGGACTTTTTGATACTGTAAAACAAGAAGGTAGTTTTTCTACCGCTTCTGGAGTAAATGGACTACACTACGTTGTCCTCCAGGTAACTTTGAAAGAAAAGTTTTTCGGCACTGGATCAGGAAACCTTACAGAATTAGAAGATGTTATCAATAAACAAGCTTCAAAAGGTTATCGCCTGCATACAATCACTACTGCCAATGGTGGAAGCAAAGGTTTAGGCGGTGGAGACCGTATCCAAGCTACAATGGTTTTTGAGAAGATTATCTAAAACCTATCTCCGCCAATAATAGTCTGATTTTTCAGGTATTATGTGCGAAAATGGAGGGAATTTGAAGGTTTGATTAACAGAAAGGAGAATAATGAACGATAAAAGAAAGCAACTCTTAAGCTACCAAGCATTGATAGATAAGATGGTCGCAAATGGTATTCTGTTCAATATTTTTGATCAGAACACTGCCAAAGATATATTACAAACACGGAACTACTACTATAAAATATCGAGCTATCGAAAACTTTTCAATAAAATAGATGGTAAATATAATATAGAATTTGCGACGTTAGCTGACCTGGCTGTAATTGATATGCAGATACGTTACTTCCTAATGGATATTTGTCTGGACGTTGAACATAGTATCAAAACTGCTCTAATGGATGTTATAACGAAAAATCCAAAAGTTGATGGATACGATATAGTAAAGGATTATGCTGTCTATAATCCTATAGGGTTTACAAATACTAAAAACGCTTTATCAAAAAATCATTACCTAAAAAACGTTTTATATCAAAACATAAAAATGATATCCCTATATGGGTATTGATTGAAGTCATGGACTTTGGGAATCTATGCTACTTGGTTGAAATGTACTGTGATAAATATCCAAGTAATAAACGGCTAAAAAAAGCGAAGCAGTTAGGGAAATATGCTCGCCATATTCGTAATGCTTGCGCCCATAGCAATGTTATACTGGTGGATGTGTTAGAGCAAACACTATCCCCTTCAAGTTCTATTACTTCTCTTGCTTCTATGCTTAATATCTCTCGGATATTATAAAATATCGTAAAATACATGATATATTTTTCCCTCGTAGTATTGCATCGTGAATATTGTAGTAAAGCACTAGGAAAACAGCGTTTTTAAAGAATTTATCAAAATTGCAAAACGTGCTAAAAAAACATGAATATTACTACAAACAAAATCCGAAAATTGTAGAAATCTACATAAATTTTTGTTAAAACACTTGTAAAAAAATTTCTAAAAAAAGTGATATTATATTTCTTAATCGTAAAAGAAACCCTTTTTGGGTTACACTGCTCTATGCCTGTATCTCTATATAGGTCAGGGTTACAACAAGAAAATAAGTGTATCAGCTTTTTAGTTGATACACTTTTTCTATTGCTCATATAAGCCCCATATCCGCCTTGTTTCATACTCTGGTATTTATTTACCGTCTGACTGCTTAAAATCGAAAATAGAGGGGTTCTCGTAGCTCCTCGCATGGTATAAACTCAAAACCTTTTTCTAATTGCTTGCCTGCTGATGGAAAAGGAGTTAAAACCATGAAAATTACACAACACACGAAAAAGACGGATCAGCAGTCTCACTGCTCCAGTCTCTATCTTGGTATCGATTCTGTAACTGGTAAGAAGGTCAAGACTACCATATCAGCACGAACAAAGAAAGAACTCAGAAACAAGGCCACCCAGGTTAAGGTAGAATTTGAGAAAAACGGCTCGACACGGAAACAACGCTCACATATAACAACCTATAGCGAACTTGTGGACTTATTTTGGCAAACCTACCAGCATACCATAAAAACTAACACGCAGATAAAGATAAAAGGCTGCTTAAATAATTACCTCTTGCCCTCATTTGGTACTTTCACAAACTAGATAAACTTACTCCTGTTATTATCCAAACTCAGGTAAATAAGTGGGCGGATGAGTACAATCAGGACGGAACGGGGTATAAAGAATACAATCACCTTCACGCCTTAAATAAACGTATTCTACAGTATGGAGTTTCTATCCAGGCATTGGATAATAACCCTGCTCGTGATGTTGTCATTCCTAGAAAGATAACAAGAGATAAGCAAGAAATTAAATACTTTCAAGATCAGGAACTTAAAAACTTCCTCTCCTATCTCGATAACCTGGAGAATACCTTTTATCAATTTCTATGATACTGTGCTTTATAAAACGCTCCTAGCTACTGGACTGCGCATCCGTGAATGTCTGGCCCTGGAATGGTCTGATATTGACCTGCAGAACGGAACAATCGATATTAACAAAACACTCAACATTTTAAACCAGGTAAACACTCCTAAGACAAAATCAAGCTATAGAGTTCTAGATATCGATCATAAAACAGTACTCATGCTTCGTCTCTACCGAGCAAGACAAGCAGAAAACGGTAGAAACATTGGCTTAACCTATGAGAAAGTATTCTCTGATAGCTTTGACAACTATGTCAATACTCGAAAGGTTGATTATCGCCTACATAAGCACTTAAAAAACGCTAACTGTACTGATTTAGGCTTTCATGCTTTCCGACACACTCACGCTAGTATCTTGCTTAATGCTGGCCTGCCATACAAGGAAATACAGACACGGCTTGGCCATGCAAAAATATCTGTAACTATGGATACTTACAGCCATTTATCAAAAGAAAACCAAAAAAGAGCAGTCTCATTCTTTGAAACTGCCCTCGAAAAAATAAAAAGTTCCTAAAAAAGTCCACAAAATAAAAAAGCAATACATAAAAACCCTTATGTATCAACGATTATAGAATGTTTTTCGGTATAATTGACTATACTATCATTTAAGACTCTATAAGTCAAATTTTTAAGGCTAAGTCCTTGGAAATACTGAGTTTCTTTAAAAAAATAATTAGGCATTAAATCGACTTAGTTTTTTTCCTGAAAACTCCTTAAAAAGTCCATAAAAAGAGCCCTGAAAAGGGCGTTGAAAAGCAAAAATAAAAATCCCTAATCTAAACAAATATTTTACAACTTTCTATCCGAGAAAAAAATCTCTCCAGTAAGAATTTTCTCTATCAAAAATTCTAACTTCTTCTTCAGTCATATTGTGAGGATAATCACGAAAAAGGTTATAAAATTTTTTTCTGGTCAAAGCTGAATAATATTTCTCCTCTAACATCTATCTTATCAATCCACCAAACTTTTTGACTCTTCACTATCTTTGTAAAAAAATCACTGTACCCTTCAAGATTAGACTCCGAAAAATGGGTTCATCTATTTCATCGAATGGGTCTTGTTTGCTGTAGTCATTTAGTTCATTATTTAACATCATTTAGGGCCTTTCCATCATCTATTGAAATAAAATGTGACCATATTTTTGATTTTTATGATACTTGTAGAAAAATTTCATCCCATATATCCACTAAACTTTTTCCCGTCAAAAACTTTTAGCTTCCATAGCTTGATCAATTGTATCAAACTGCTGGCCTTCATAATCATATCCAACTACACAAATGCTGGATAAGAAACAAGCACCTCGGCCATTAACATTAAATTCAAGATCTGTATCTAAATATTTTTTAATTTCTTCTTTTTTCATACAATACCATTCCACTTATAAACTCAAAGAACAAGATAAGCCCAAATTTAGTTATTTACTAGTTGTTTTGCTTTTTTTCATAGTAAGTCTTTAAAAAATTTTGGCACAATTCTCTGTTCTCTGTATCTTCTTCGACATAGAAATAATACATTGGTTCATCATTAATAACATCAAAAAGAGGTTCATTCTCTGCTATCAAACCGTCAGCAAAAGCCTCATCTTCGCCTAATTTAGCAGTGAGCTCAAGAAAAAAAGTCATAGTAATCATCAACATTGCCACTTACACCTCTTTTTAGCATGTCTAATACTTGTTGACTGTATCTCATAACAACTCCTCTTTCTAATTATAAGACAACACTTCACCTGCACTGAATCATCATTTCTCAATCATCCTGATGATTTCTTTCAAACTTGGTTTTGTCTTTCGTATTTTATCCCATGCCCTCATTTTTTTACGAATGTAGGTAAATATATACCATTTATTTTTGGCATTTCTCTAGATAAGTTATATTTTTTCTCTGATTTTTTTCCTTGTTGTCTTTTACAAATTTATTATCAGGCAAACAGTAAAAAAACACCATCTCCAAAATAACTCAGTTCCTCGTTTGAAATTTCAATAAGTTCTCCAGGTTTTACAAAAAAATAGCTCTATTCACTCTATCTTTTCCGTCAGAAAAAGCCTTTTTCTATAAAAATCTTTATCAAATCCCATTTTTAAACCATGTTTCATTTTTTTCTTCATTATAGCGCTTTTAGTTCCTTCTCGCAAGTTAGTTTCCCTTTTTTAAAAGACAAAAGAGAGCTGGCAAAGAATAAACTTCACCAACTCTCTTCATTTCTAATTATTTAATCCCAATTCCGCTAAAATCTGGCGTTTATAAGCAATTTTTTTGAACTTCCTTGTCTTCGATCTTCAGACCAGTCGAGTTTGATTTCAGAAACAATCTGCCCAGGGCGATTTTTCAAGATATAAATACGATCACTAAGATTGAGGGCCTCCTCGATACTATGCGTAATGATGAGTGTCGTCAGGCTCTAGCTGTTTGTGAATCTCCAGATACCAGGCATGAAGTTCCATCTTAGTCATCTCATCCAAAGCGCTAAAGGCCTCGTCTAGAAGAAAGAGCTTATGCCCGAAAAGGTAGGTACGGAGTAAAGCAACACGCTGGCGCATCCCACCACTGAGTTCATGAGGGATACTTATCCCTTACAGCCGTCAATTGAAAGGTAGCAAGGATTTCATCTGCGCGAGCAATAGCTTCTGCCTTATCCACTTTTTGAATCAAGAGGGGCAAGATGATATTTCCTAGCACCGTCTTGTGTTCCAAGAGCAGATCCTTTTGGAGCATATAGCTCACGCGCCCCTTGGGATTTTTCTCACCATCAAGAATGATTCGTCCAGACTGGACTTCTAAAATCCCTGCAATCAGGTTAAAGAGAGTGGTCTTTCCTACACCACTGGGCCCTAGGATAGAGACCACTTCACCTGAAGTTACCTGTAGGTTAATATCCTCTAAAATCTTTTCATCATCGTAGGCATAGCTTACGTGTTCTAGTCTAATTTCTGTCATTATTTTACAAATTCGTTGGTGAAACCTTTATCAGTCAAAGTCTTCCTTGAGGATTCCATTTTCTTTATCCCATTTGTAGAAGGCATTCCAGCGGTCAGCATCAAATTGTCCCCATTTTTCCTTGTCGCTTGCATATTCTTTTGACAAGTATTTTTGAGATTCAATGACAAAGTCACGTTTATCCTTTAACTCAGGGGCATTTTTGATGAGGATATCAGCCGCTTCTTCTGGGTGCTCCATAGCGTATTGGTAGCCTTTTTTGATAGCTTGGATGACTTTACGAGCTTCTTCTTTGTTGTCTTTTAGATAGTCGTTGTTTGCGATGATAACTGGTGAGTAGTAGTCAAACTCTTTGACGTAGTCTTTCAAATACATAAAGTTGGCATCCACTCCTTGAGATTTAGCAAGAATTCCATCCCAACCGTAGTAAATCCAAGCAGCGTCAAAAACGCCATTGGCAATCGGTGTGATCGAGTTTGAGTCGTTGTTTGGTACTTTTTCAACCTTTCTCAAAGTCTCCACCTTGAGATTCTACCAAGGTTTTCAACATAGCAAGCTCAGTTGGGTCATTCCAGGTTCCGTATTTCTTCCCAACCAAGTCTTTTGGACTGTTGATATTGTCAGACTTTACGAGAGATGATTCCTGATGTATTGTGTTCAACGATAGCTGCAACGGCAGTAATACCCTGCTCCCTTTTTCCAATTTTTTAGCCATGTAGTCTTGGAAATAGATAGCAAATGGTGCCTTACCATTGATCACTAAAGTCAGATGAACTTTCTTCTGGTGGCAATTTCAAATCAACGTCCACTCCAGCTTCCTTGAAGTAACCTTTTTCTTTAGCTACATAAAGACCTGTATGGTTGGTATTTGGTGTCCAGTCTAGGATAAAGTCAATCTTCTTAAGTTCTGCCTCTTTGTTGTCCTTAGAAGCAGTTCCTTGGCTACAAGCCACAAGCACGACAGCTAGAAGAGCCGTTACAATCGTTAAAAACACTTTCCATGTTTTCTTCATTTTTATTTCCTCTTTTCTTTTTTCAAAAACGCTCTACTTTTAAGTACGTTTCCATTTAATCACATATTTTTCACTGATATCGACCAACTTCATACCTAGGAGGCTGATAAGCGATACCAAAATAATAATAGCAAACATGGTATCATACTGAAACAGTTTCTTTGACTGAATCATGTAGACACCTAGTCCTTCAAAGCCTCCTAACCACTCAGATACCACTGTAGTGATAAAGGCATAGGAGACACTGACCCTCAGACCGGCATAAAAGTAGGGCAGACTGACAGGGATTTTAAAATGCCAGAGAATTTGCCAAGGGTTTGCACGCATCAGACTAAATAAGGTCAGCATATCCTTGTCACAATGCCTAAAACCATCCAATATACTAACGATGATAGGAAAAGTAGTCGTCAAGATGATCAAGACAATCTTTGGCAGAATCCCATAACCCAACCATAAAACCAGAATAGGAGCTATGGCAATGGTCGGGATAGTCTGAACAACCACCATCATGGGGTAAATCAAGTCATTGAGCCAGCTCAGACTATCCATAAGAACGGCCATGATACAGGCTATCAAGACACCCAACACCAAACCTAGTAAGGCTACTCTCAAGGTTGCCCAACTATGGTACCAGAGAAATTCTCTGTCACGAACAAAAGACTGGAGGATTTCAAGTGGTGTTGGCAGGATAAACTTTGGTAAGAGTTTTAAGAATCCCGCCACCTGCCAAACGGATAAGACACCCAAAAATCCTAGTAGGCTAATATGCCGTCTCATTATACTTTTCAAGTTTCTCATCGATGCTTAAAATCTCTCCTACATTTATTTTCACATTGGCAAAGACATTGTCTGCTCCTTGACCAGCCACTTCTAACGCTTCTTTGAGAATGCGCATGAGTTCATCAAACTCCCCCTCTAAAACTGTTTCAAAGGGTGTCACCACCATGGTCACTCCCTGAGTTTGTAGATAAGCAATGACCTTATCGATTACTGAAATTCGATCAATCCCCTGTGACAAGGGCAAGACTTGTAAAGCAATGCTTGCTTTCATTCAAAACCTCCTTCTAAGTTACAGTTTTTCTTTGAAAAAAAAGAAAAACCTCTTTCCATATATGAAAAAGGTGCATAAATTTCGGCCAAGTATCGTTCCCTACGCTGGCATTACCCAGATCAGGTGCGGTCGAAGCTTAACACTTCCTCTCAGACTGTACACAGACTCCCATATATTATATGGACATATGATAACGCAAAAAAAATAAGATGTCAAGGAAACTGCTTACAGAAAAAGAGACGATAAACCGTCTCTTTCAATTAAAGCATAGGTGCAAATAACTGCGTAACTTCTTTAATCATCATTTGATACCAAGTAGGATTTATGGTATCTGAGAAAATTTCTTGTGACACTTCAAAAATATCTTCAAAATCTTTGCGAATATCTGCTATTGACTCTGTTTTGTAAAGCAATACTGCATTTTCATAGTGGTGAATCAAACTACGATAATCTAGATTTATAGTTCCTACAGCTGCAAAACGATCATCAACAATCATTTGCTTACTATGAATAAAACAGGGTGTGTATTCAAAAAAATACGAACACCCAGCAGATAAAAAGATCTGGATAAGCACCTCGTGTTACAAGTTGAATGATCTTCTTATCCGGTATATGGGGTGTGACTATTCTCACATCTACGCCTCGCATAGCCGCATTTTTTATATCCTCTGTCAAATCATAACCGATGATGAGATAAGGTGTTGTGATATAGACAAAATCCTCCGCTTGGTTAATCAGATTTTGATAAACTATTTTCCCTACCTTAGTTTTATAGATCGGCTTAGGTCCACTGCCATATGGGATACAAAGACCGCTACCAGATCGTGTCTGATTTTCCAAATGATACTGATCAAAATCACTGATTTCTCCACGGTTGATGTACCAGTTCATGAGAAATAGTCTGGTAAAGGCTTGAGTTGCTGGACCATCTATGCGAATCCCACTATCTTTCCAGTGTCCAAAACGTTCGATATGATTGATGTATTCGTCTGCAAGGTTAATTCCACCAGTATAAGAAATCTGCCCATCAATGACCAATATTTTACGGTGATCACGGTTGTTATAGGCCACTGTCATACGAGGAACCACCTTATTAAACTTATGAGCATCGATTCCCTTAGAACGCAAATGAACTGTGTAATCTCCAGGCAAAGTCACCATACAACCGATATCGTCATAGAGCATCTTGACCTCAACACCTTGAGCTGCCTTTTCTTCCAGAATCTCGAGCATGCTATCCCACATCAATCCCTCTTCGACAATGTAGTATTCTAGAAAAATGAATTTTTTAGCTCTTTTTAGATCCTCCAGCATCTGCTTCCACATTTCTTCTCCATCTGCGAAAAATTGTGAATCTGTATGCTCATAGACTTCCGCATTGTTATCCATATGTAGCAAGGCATTGATAATCCCGTAGGCAGACTTATCTGTTTCCTGTAACCGCAGATGGAGTTGGTGCCCATCATTCTCATGAAATGCAATAGAATTCAATTCCTGGAGTTGTTTCAGTTCTTTTTTTGATAGTCTTCTCTCACCGAACATGAGATAAAGTAGGGGACCAAACACCGGCACAAAGGTCACAATCAACCAAGTCACTTTGCTTTCAGGTGTCATCGAACGATTGACAATCGCTATAACAGTTGCGACGCTGATCAAAAATACAAGAGTCACCCAAATAATCGGAGCAATCTGGCTCATGTAAAGAATAATTCCGAAAACAAGAAATAATTCTATCAAGATAATCGCAATACTAAAGCCATACTTGGACATTAATAATCGAAATTTTCTTATTCCCATATCTCCCTCTCAATTTCTAAGTTTACTCCCTAATATACCGTCTGAAAACGCTTGTTACCTTCTAGTATACTTAGTTTCATAAAACTTATCAAGCTTTTTCTGTATAGGCCGATAGTTCTATGTTTAAAATCAATTAAAAAAGCAGGCCACTTATCTGTGCCTGCTCTTATTTTACAATTTCAAAGCCAACATATTGACCGTCATACCAGCTGCAGTTCCCATCAAGAAGATGGTATCTCCTTCTTTGACATAGCCATGATCGAGTGCATAGGCCAAACCAAAAGGTACCGCAACGGAAACCATATTTCCATAATCAGTAACGAGATTAAGATACTTGTCTTCATCTACACCCAGTTTCCCCATGACCAAAGGAAGAGCACGACTAGCTTGGTGAGGAATAATATAGTCTACAGCATCTTTAGAAATACCTGATTTTTCTTGGAATTCTTGGAACATTTCTGGAATGACACGAGCAGAAAGTAAGAGGATTTTCTTGCCTTTCATATCAAACATGAAATTTGTCTTAGTCTCTTCAGAGTATTCTTTTGGTTGATAAGAAGTCAAGCCTCCACGAATCTCTGTATCGTGAGCCCCCTCTGACCAAGTACGTTGAAGACTAGCGATAACTCCCTTATCCTTATCACTTGATTGGAAAATAAAGGCTGCTGCCCCATCACTAAAGAGTTCATAAACTTTCTTTTTGCTTTGGATTAAGGCCCAAGCTACCAACTTCACTGGATACAATCAAAACACGACGGTATTCCCCAGCTTCAATCAAATGTGACATGGTTGATAGAGCAGAGATAAAACTTGTACAAGTCGTATTGATATCCATAGCTGGGATAGAGAGCCCTTTTGCCACGCGTTCATGAATCAAGGCTGCCGTACATGGAATCGGCTGAACACCAACCGCACTAGCTGATACCAGGCAATCAATGTCTTTCATACTCAAATTTGCATTTTCAAGTGCAGCTTGGATAGCTGCTTCTGCCAAATCTAGCTGTGTTTCTTCATTTTCAACCACACGATGACGGGTTTGGTCTTTAAATTGCACTGTATTTTTTGGAAGGCAGACTCCATAGCCTGCAATTTCTACATGTCTTTTTACTTCTGTCATAATTTTTTGTCCTTTCATAAACGTTGGATACGTTTGAGTTTACGACTTGTATCCCAATGATAATCTGAAAATTGTATTTCAGGTGTTTTAAACTCTTTTTGTTGCGCCAAGAGTCGAAACTGCTCTGTAATTGCTGTTTCAACTTGCTCGTCCCTTCGACTCAGACAAACTTCCACTAACTTCTCAGAATGTTGTTTGACTTGATAATCTCCGACATTCTCCACAAAGAGAATACAACGTCTGATAAAGTCAGGATAAATCGTGACTTGACCTCCATCTAGCCCTTCAAAGTAGAAAATATCATCAGATCGACCTTCGACCTTGTCAATCCTTGTGTAATGAGATCCACATGGGCAAGGTTCAGTATTTTCAACTAAGATATCGTTGAGCTGGTAGCGATAAACAGGCTGACTGCTTCGCTTTTAAAGTCAGTAATGACTGGATAAAAACCGTCGGTCATCCAAGATAGTGCTTTTTCTACAAATATGATATCTTCATTGAGATGAAGATTCCCAGCAGAGCAAGTACAAGCTAGAAAACCTTCCGTTGCCTGGTAGACTTGGTCAATAATGGATAGAGAAAAAGCATCAGCAATCCGTTCTTTATCACTATCTTCCAAGATTTCAGCCACCGAAACGATTTTTTGTGGGATGAATCTTTAACTCTCCCATCTTTTAGACGCTTGCTCAATTCAATCAACATAGAAGCAGGTGCCACAACGATAGTCGGTTGGTAGCTATTCAGTCGATCGATATGCTCATCTGTATTCTTAAAAATATCAAAGTATTCTAAACGAATGAGCGCCGTATTGATTGTCTGATAGAGTTCATTATCCGCTCTGAGGAAAAAGGCGATGCGGTGTCCAAAAAGTTGACCTTTAGGCAACATCTTGGCTAGAATAGCTGCCGCCCACATGCTTCGCTCTTTTTCAGTCGTGATAAAGAGTCCCCGATGTCCGGACGTCCCTGAAGACAAACCGACAGCTATTTCTCCTTTGAGCTCTGTAAAATTCCTGGTCTTTTCACTTTCGATAGCCAAAGCCAAGGCCTCGTCTCGATCCACACCTTGGGTGTTGAGCTCATTAAAATGAGTCATCATAAAAGCTTTGTCCATATGGTCAAAGTCGCTAGGTACACCATTTTTAAAATAAGGTGACTCACGTTTGAGAAAGTCCATATAGGCAGCCAGTTGCTTTTTCTGATAGTTTTCTAATGCTTCTCGAGACTTAAAATTATGAAGCCAACGAGTTTGGATAAAAGTTTTAAGAAAGGTTATTTTTTTCATATAAAATCCGCTCAATCCTTTCTACAGGGTCATGGCTGACTAGCACTTCTATGCCATCTTTAAAAACCTCTTCCAAGAGCTCTGTTCCTTTGATATAGTCAGCCTTACTATCTTGCACCAAGGAAGGAATCAGATGCATCTGTTTGGTATAAGGTAAGAGGTCAATTCCCCAACAAAGATCTGCTGCGATAAAGAGATGATAGTCTGGAATAAAGAGACAAGCTTGCCCCTTGGCATGCCCATCTATCGAAGCTACAAGGATACTTCCGTCTCCAAAAAGATCGTGGTAGGGCCGATAGTAAAAAGTTAGCATTTTGCTGATTTGCCTTGATGACTGTCAATCTTTCCTCAAAAGTGACTCGGCAAAAATTCTTTAAAAATTAAATCTTTTAGTTTTGGTTTCTGATAAACATCATACACTTCCTGAGTCAGGATAAAGTTTGCATTCGGAAAGAAGCTAGCCCCTCCCAAATGATCTGGATGTAGATGAGACAGCAAGACATAGTTGATTTCTTCTGGTTTGATCCCTTTAGCTTTCAGCAAGTGCGAAAATCTGATCTTTCTCCGTCATTTGAACTGGCGTCCCCAAACGGTAAAAAGCATAACGAAGTTTCGTCTTAATATCATAGTGATAGCCAGTATCATAGAGCAGATAGCCCCTTTATCCCTATGCTTGATCAAAAAGACACCTGCTGGGAAAAGTCATCTTTCTATTCTTGACACCCTTAAAGAGCAAGCCGGCATAACTAGTACAATACCCCGCTGGGAAATACTCAATGCTTTCGATAATCTTGGACATATTGTTCAATCCCTTCTGAAATACTAATTTTCGGATGATACCCCAATTCCTTCTCAGCCTTGCTAATATCCAGCGTTTGACTATAGCGAAGCAGGTAATAGGTATATCGAGTCAGAGGTGGCTCCCCTTTAAGGTTCAAGGTCTTGTAAAGAAATTCTAAACTACTTGCAATTCCCGATAATAGAGATGCTGAAATTTTTCTATATTTGATTGGATAACCCAAACCTGTCAAACTTTCCTCTAGCAAATCCCTAAAAGCTCTTGGCTCGCCATTAGTGATGTTATAGATATCACCCTTTGCTTCTGGAGCTTCCAAAGCTAAACGAATTGCTAAAGCTACATTTTCCACACAAGTCATGTCCATGAGCTGACGCCCATCCCCAATCAAAGGAATTCCTATTTTTTGACTAAGATTGATCACCCGTGGCAAAATGCTGGTATCCCCAATCCCAAAAAGCCCACGAGGTCTCAAAATAATACTAGGAACATCTGGATAATCTTTAAAGAGTTTCTCCGAAGCTAATTTACTACGGATATAGTTATTGAGATTGTTTTCCTCTGGAGCATCACTTTCTTTGATAGCCAACTGATCCTTAGGAGCAGCATAGATACTTGGTGAGGATACATAGACTAAGCGTTGAATACCTGTTTGACGACATGCCTCGAGAACATATTTAGTTCCTAAAACATTAGCCTGATAAAAATCTTCCCAAGGGCCCCAAACTGTTGACAGAGCTCCCGCATGAACGACCAGATCCATCCCCTTACAAGCTTCTAGCACATCATCAGCTTTGGTCAAATCACCCTGAAAAAAACTAACCGAAGAATTCTCTAAAGAGCGACCAACCTTACTGTTTCTACCAAAAGCTCGAACCCGATAACCATGCTCGACTAATTCTTCTACAACATATTTACCCAAGAAACCTGTCGCTCCAGTTACTAAAACTGTTTTCATTTTTCTTTCTCCTTATCCGCTAGAAGATGCTGAATTTCACTCTCCAAAATTTCCGTTGGATGATAAGACTGCGCAACCTGGCGCAAAGTCTCTAATTCTGACCAATTTTCTTTAGCTAACAGTTCCTCAAAGGCTTGTCCAATGGCCTTGCTATTATCTCTTTTAGCTGTGAAAGCAACACCGGCTTCAACCCCACGAACGGCATAATCAAATTGATCATAATCATGAGGTAATATCAAAGCTGGTTTACCATAAATAATGCATTGATAAAAAATCCCAGCTCCACCATGATGAATGACATAATCCATCTGAGGTATATACTCCTTATAAGGAAGATAAGAAACAACGGACAAATTCTCCATGAGATTCTCACATTGAAAAGCTTCTCCACCAACACCGCGAGTTACAAAAAAGTGACAATCAGGATGAGCTTTTGCAAGTTGCTTAGCTTGATAGATAAGGTTTTCTTTAGCCCAAGCTAGTTGTGTCCCACAAGTCACCAAAACTTTCTTTCGCTCCATAAAAGGAGACAAATCTAAAGGATAATCCTCTCCAGCCTCAACTGAAGCACCCTGATGGGCCCACCCAACGAAAATGCTCTGGAAATCCCTTTTTAAGTTCTAATTCTTTCATGCCAATGGCAAGAATGGAATAAGGAGAATAAATTGTCTCATGACCGATTTGGTTATATAATTTAAATTTATATCTCTTTAAGCGATCACGGAATGAAAAAAATACAATACGTTTCACTATACGAGTTGCTTTTCTCCCCAGAAATTGTATTGTAGCCTGCCAAGAATTCTTTGGACTACCCATGCCACCAATTAAACACGGAGGACCATCAGTAGTTTCTAAAACAAATTGTGTAGCCATGGTAGTTATCCAAGGGATTCCAAGTTGATTAGCCACCAAACCACCAGACAACGTAATAAAATCAGCAATAACAATATCTGGCCTATTTTTTCTCCATTCTTCTAATAATTGATCTGAAACTAAATTAATTAAGTCAATACTAGCAGAGAGTTGATGATAGGCTGATAAAACTCCTAGTTGCTGAACATTATTTGCTGCACGTTCGAAATCCTCAATGTGATCTTCTAATATAGGAACAACAGTGAAACCTGCGGCCTCAGCCACTTCTTTTTTTTGAGGACCAGTGAATAAACGAATCTCATACTGAGGATTATGAAGCAAAGGAACTAATAAATTCATTGTTGGATATAAATGTCCACTTAAAGGGACAACTACAACATCAATTTTGATTCTTTTCATATGTCTAGAATACCAAAAATAAAAAAAAAGAACTATCATTAGGATAATTCTTCACCTGAATATTAGTTTTTGAAACGAAAACGCAATAAACTTTAAAGTAAATGTAATGTAAATTTACAGATAAATGATGATCTAAGAGAATAATCACTTTTTATTTAAAAAAATAAAAAAGGCATCTGCCTCAATCAAAGTATTGACCTATCGGGAAGACAGGATTCGAACCTGCGACACCTTGGTCCCAAACCAAGTACTCTACCAAGCTGAGCTACTTCCCGAATTAAATTGTTAATGCACCCTAGAGGAGTCGAACCTCTAACCGCCTGATTCGTAGTCAGGTACTCTATCCAGTTGAGCTAAGGGTGCTCTTCAATATATGCCGAGGACCGGAATCGAACCGGTACGATCGTTACCAATCGCAGGATTTTAAGTCCTGTGCGTCTGCCAGTTCCGCCACCCCGGCCTCTATAAGCGAACGACGGGATTCGAACCCGCGACCCCCACCTTGGCAAGGTGGTGTTCTACCACTGAACTACGTTCGCATCGACTCTGGTTTATATTAAAAAAAATGCCGGCTACATGACTTGAACACGCGACCCTCTGATTACAAATCAGATGCTCTACCAACTGAGCTAAGCCGGCTGATTTCTATTATGCGGGTTAAGGGACTTGAACCCCCACGCCGTTAAGCGCCAGATCCTAAATCTGGTGCGTCTGCCAATTCCGCCAAACCCGCAAATATGACCCGTACTGGGCTCGAACCAGTGACCCATTGATTAAAAGTCAATTGCTCTACCAACTGAGCTAACGAGTCAAATAACTTTCGTTATTACGGTCCCGACGGGAATCGAACCCGCGATCTTCGCCGTGACAGGGCGACGTGATAACCGCTACACTACGGGACCTATGGGAGTTAACGGGATCGAACCGCTGACCCTCTGCTTGTAAGGCAGATGCTCTCCCAGCTGAGCTAAACTCCCTAGAGCTAAGCGACTTCCATATCTCACAGGGGGCAACCCCCAACTACTTCCGGCGTTCTAGGGCTTAACTTCTGTGTTCGGCATGGGTACAGGTGTATCTCCTAGGCTATCGTCACTTAACTCTGAGTAATACCTACTCAAAATTGAATATCTATCAAATTCTAAGAAAACCTTCGCTTTCGTATTCTCAGTTACTTTGGATAAGTCCTCGAGCTATTAGTATTAGTCCGCTACATGTGTCGCCACACTTCCACTTCTAACCTATCTACCTGATCATCTCTCAGGGCTCTTACTGATATAAAATCATGGGAAATCTCATCTTGAGGTGGGTTTCACACTTAGATGCTTTCAGCGTTTATCCCTTCCCTACATAGCTACCCAGCGATGCCTTTGGCAAGACAACTGGTACACCAGCGGTAAGTCCACTCTGGTCCTCTCGTACTAGGAGCAGATCCTCTCAAATTTCCTACGCCCGCGACGGATAGGGACCGAACTGTCTCACGACGTTCTGAACCCAGCTCGCGTGCCGCTTTAATGGGCGAACAGCCCAACCCTTGGGACCGACTACAGCCCCAGGATGCGACGAGCCGACATCGAGGTGCCAAACCTCCCCGTCGATGTGAACTCTTGGGGGAGATAAGCCTGTTATCCCCAGGGTAGCTTTTATCCGTTGAGCGATGGCCCTTCCATACGGAACCACCGGATCACTAAGCCCGACTTTTCGTCCCTGCTCGAGTTGTAGCTCTCGCAGTCAAGCTCCCTTATACCTTTACACTCTGCGAATGATTTCCAACCATTCTGAGGGAACCTTTGGGCGCCTCCGTTACCTTTTTAGGAGGCGACCGCCCCAGTCAAACTGCCCGTCAGACACTGTCTCCGATAGGGATCACCTATCCGGGTTAGAGTGGCCATAACACAAGGGTAGTATCCCAACAACGTCTCCCTTCGAAACTGGCGTCCCGAGTCTCATAGACTCCTACCTATCCTGTACATGTGGTACAGACACTCAATATCAAACTGCAGTAAAGCTCCATGGGGTCTTTCCGTCCTGTCGCGGGTAACCTGCATCTTCACAGGTACTAAAATTTCACCGAGTCTCTCGTTGAGACAGTGCCCAAATCATTACGCCTTTTCGTGCGGGTCGGAACTTACCCGACAAGGAATTTCGCTACCTTAGGACCGTTATAGTTACGGCCGCCGTTTACTGGGGCTTCAATTCATACCTTCGGATTACCCTAAGCACTCCTCTTAACCTTCCAGCACCGGGCAGGCGTCACCCCCTATACATCATCTTACGATTTAGCAGAGAGCTGTGTTTTTGATAAACAGTTGCTTGGGCCTATTCACTGCGGCTGACGTAAAGTCAGCACCCCTTCTCCCGAAGTTACGGGGTCATTTTGCCGAGTTCCTTAACGAGAGTTCTCTCGCTCACCTGAGGCTACTCGCCTCGACTACCTGTGTCGGTTTGCGGTACGGGTAGAGTATGTTTAACGCTAGAAGCTTTTCTTGGCAGTGTGACGTCACTAACTTCGCTACTAAACTTCGCTCCCCATCACAGCTCAATGTTATAGAACTAAGCATTTAACTCAGTTCACACCTCACTGCTTAGACAGACACTTCCAATCGTCTGCTTTAGTTAGCCTACTGCGTCCCTCCATCACTACATACTCTAGTACAGGAATATCAACCTGTTGTCCATCGGATACACCTTTCGGTCTCTCCTTAGGTCCCGACTAACCCAGGGCGGACGAGCCTTCCCCTGGAAACCTTAGTCTTACGGTGGACAGGATTCTCACCTGTCTTTCGCTACTCATACCGGCATTCT
The DNA here is from genome assembly GCA_916439135.1 of uncultured Streptococcus sp. GTDB lineage: Bacteria > Bacillota > Bacilli > Lactobacillales > Streptococcaceae > Streptococcus. The sequence continues at coordinate 905,914 of CAKAHR010000001.1, forward strand.
CACTTCTATGCGTTCCAGCGCTCCTCACGGTACACCTTCTCCACACATAGAACGCTCTCCTACCATACCTATAAAGGTATCCACAGCTTCGGTAAATTGTTTTAGCCCCGGTACATTTTCGGCGCAGGGTCACTCGACTAGTGAGCTATTACGCACTCTTTGAATGAATAGCTGCTTCTAAGCTAACATCCCTAGTTGTCTGTGCAACCCCACATCCTTTTCCACTTAACAATTATTTTTGGGACCTTAGCTGGTGGTCTGGGCTGTTTCCCTTTCGACTACGGATCTTAGCACTCGCAGTCTGACTGCCGACCATAATTCATTGGCATTCGGAGTTTATCTGAGATTGGTAATCCGGGATGGACCCCTCACCCAAACAGTGCTCTACCTCCAAGAATCTTAATGTCGACGCTAGCCCTAAAAGCTATTTCGGAGAGAACCAGCTATCTCCAAGTTCGTTTGGAATTTCTCCGCTACCCACAAGTCATCCAAGCACTTTTTCAACGTGCCCTGGTTCGGTCCTCCAGTGCGTCTTACCGCACCTTCAACCTGCTCATGGGTAGGTCACATGGTTTCGGGTCTACGACATGATACTAAATGCGCCCTATTCAGACTCGGTTTCCCTACGGCTCCGTCTCTTCAACTTAACCTCGCATCATATCGTAACTCGCCGGTTCATTCTACAAAGGCACGCTCTCACCCATTAACGGGCTCGAACTTGTTGTAGGCACACGGTTTCAGGTTCTATTTCACTCCCTCCCGGGGTGCTTTTTCACCTTTCCCTCACGGTACTGGTTCACTATCGGTCACTAGGGAGTATTTAGGGGTTGGGAGATGGTCCTCCCAGATTCCGACAGGATTTCACGTGTCCCGCCGTACTCAGGATACTGCTAGGTACAAAGACTATTTTAAAATACGAGGCTCTCACTCTCTTTGGCTGACCTTCCCATGTCATTCTTCTATAATCTTTGAGTCCACATTGCAGTCCTACAACCCCCGAAGAGTAAACTCTTCGGTTTGCCCTCCTGCCGTTTCGCTCGCCGCTACTAAGGCAATCGCTTTTTGCTTTCTCTTCCTGCAGCTACTTAGATGTTTCAGTTCACTGCGTCTTCCTCCTCATATCCTTAACAGATATGGGTAACAGGTAGTACCTGTTGGGTTCCCCCATTCGGAAATCCCTGGATCATCGCTTACTTACAGCTACCCAAGGCATATCGTCGTTTGTCACGTCCTTCTTCGGCTCCTAGTGCCAAGGCATCCACCGTGCGCCCTTATTAACTTAACCTTATTTTTTGACCTTTCAGTCATAAACTCTTTATTAATACTACAGCGTTTTTCGGTTTATTTTTCTTGTTACTATTTGATATAGATATTCAATTTTTCAATGTGCATTACTTGGTGATCTCTCACCAATGGAGCCTAGCGGGATCGAACCGCTGACCTCCTGCGTGCAAAGCAGGCGCTCTCCCAGCTGAGCTAAGGCCCCACAAGACCTCTCAAGACTAAACAAGACCAATGTGCATTCCTTATCCTTAGAAAGGAGGTGATCCAGCCGCACCTTCCGATACGGCTACCTTGTTACGACTTCACCCCAATCATCTATCCCACCTTAGGCGGCTGGCTCCAAATGGTTACCTCACCGACTTCGGGTGTTACAAACTCTCGTGGTGTGACGGGCGGTGTGTACAAGGCCCGGGAACGTATTCACCGCGGCGTGCTGATCCGCGATTACTAGCGATTCCGACTTCATGTAGGCGAGTTGCAGCCTACAATCCGAACTGAGACTGGCTTTAAGAGATTAGCTTGCCGTCACCGACTTGCGACTCGTTGTACCAGCCATTGTAGCACGTGTGTAGCCCAGGTCATAAGGGGCATGATGATTTGACGTCATCCCCACCTTCCTCCGGTTTATTACCGGCAGTCTCGCTAGAGTGCCCAACTGAATGATGGCAACTAACAATAGGGGTTGCGCTCGTTGCGGGACTTAACCCAACATCTCACGACACGAGCTGACGACAACCATGCACCACCTGTCACCTCTGTCCCGAAGGAAAACTCTATCTCTAGAGCGGTCAGAGGGATGTCAAGACCTGGTAAGGTTCTTCGCGTTGCTTCGAATTAAACCACATGCTCCACCGCTTGTGCGGGCCCCCGTCAATTCCTTTGAGTTTCAACCTTGCGGTCGTACTCCCCAGGCGGAGTGCTTAATGCGTTAGCTACGGCACTAAACCCCGGAAAGGGTCTAACACCCTAGCACTCATCGTTTACGGCGTGGACTACCAGGGTATCTAATCCTGTTTGCTCCCCACGCTTTCGAGCCTCAGCGTCAGTTACAAGCCAGAGAGCCGCTTTTCGCCACCGGTGTTCCTCCATATATCTACGCATTTCACCGCTACACATGGAATTCCACTCTCCCTCTTGCACTCAAGTTAAACAGTTTCCAAAGCGTACTATGGTTAAGCCACAGCCTTTAACTTCAGACTTATCTAACCGCCTGCGCTCGCTTTACGCCCAATAAATCCGGACAACGCTCGGGACCTACGTATTACCGCGGCTGCTGGCACGTAGTTAGCCGTCCCTTTCTGGTAAGATACCGTCACAGTGTGAACTTTCCACTCTCACACTCGTTCTTCTCTTACAACAGAGCTTTACGATCCGAAAACCTTCTTCACTCACGCGGCGTTGCTCGGTCAGACTTCCGTCCATTGCCGAAGATTCCCTACTGCTGCCTCCCGTAGGAGTCTGGGCCGTGTCTCAGTCCCAGTGTGGCCGATCACCCTCTCAGGTCGGCTATGTATCGTTGCCTTGGTGAGCCGTTACCTCACCAACTAGCTAATACAACGCAGGTCCATCTGGTAGTGATGCAATTGCACCTTTTAAGCAACTATCATGCGATATCTACTGTTATGCGGTATTAGCTATCGTTTCCAATAGTTATCCCCCGCTACCAGGCAGGGTTACCTACGCGTTACTCACCCGTTCGCAACTCATCCGGAGAAGCAAGCTCCTCCTTCAGCGTTCTACTTGCATGTATTAGGCACGCCGCCAGCGTTCGTCCTGAGCCAGGATCAAACTCTCATTAAAAGTTTGAGTTCTCACTCATTTCTGTCACTGACAGATTTATTGTTTTTTTCATTGTTCAGTACTACAACATCAGTTGTAGTGCCCTGCACATTGGTTCGTCTTGTTCAGTTTTCAAAGGTCTTTGCCTCTCTCTCTTTCATGAGCGACAACTATATTAGTATATCACAGTCACTTTTAACTGTCAACAGGTTTTTTTAACTTTTTTATTTCCTATTAACCTATCTGCAATACACCCATAGTCCGTACGGGATTCGAACCCGTGTTACCGCCGTGAAAAGGCGGTGTCTTAACCCCTTGACCAACGGACCTTGAGCTTTTTTCAACTCTTTCTATTATATACACTTTTTCGCTCTTGTCAACTAGTTTGACTTGTTTTTTTATCTTTTTGGTGAAAAATCTTTTAGTACTTCTCTTAACTCTTTTAACATCGCTTTTCTTCCTTTGAATCTTTCATCAGCAATCAATCTCTCATATAGCTCTAATTTGTCTTTCCCTAAGCCAGCTCGATATCCTTTAAGTATTTCTTGTAAAGCGTATGACTCGTCTAACAAAAGTCCTCCTTCGCCTAATCGGTGGCTAATTTCACCGACCTCTTCGTAAGCTTGTCGATCTAATCTTCTTTTATAACTTTCTTGTTTTCGAACTGCGTCTAAAATTCGATTTCGGAACTTTTGTTTTTGAAGTAGGTATAGAAATTGTTTATCTTTTTTTCCTTGAAAATTCCGGGTGATTTTCTAATAATTCGTTTAGACAAATCATTCCCTCTTGATCCCAATCTTCTTTTTCCCATAGATGTAGGTAGTACTCTTTTCGACACTTATGCACGATGGCTTTTACTTCATGGTAATATTCTTCTAACATCATTACCCTCCTTTTCCTTATCCAGTATATCAGTGTTAAGCTCTCCAGATTTCTTTATTCTTTATTTTGCTTTTATAGTTGCCTGAGTTTGTACTTTAGAATTTATGATATTTCTTTTAGATTATTTTTCAGTCTTTTCAGGATACAAAAAATGACAAGAAATGATTCTTGTCATTTGAAGTTTATTGGAACAAATCTACAATTGTATCCCAGACGGTTTTTGCTTTTTCTTTAATTTTAGCATCTGAAATAGCTTTTTCTGCCTCATCAATAAGGTTCTGCGCTCGACTTTGAATGTCACTTATAGAGTCATTTGACTGCCCACCACCATTGTCTGTTGACTGATTCGGAACATTTTCAGGAGCAATCCCATTTATTCTATAGGCATTTTCAACTGTAAATGTACTTCCTGGTGTATAAGGAAGAATTGTTTCTGCCATACTTCTAAAAATATGAGCGGCGCCATTTGATGTCGAACCTGCTAGATAATGATTTTCATCGGTTGTCGGGAAACCAAGCCAGTGACTAATGACTATATCTGGCGTATAGCCGATAACCCACTGGTCACTCGTATACACCGGGTTGAAGGCTGCTTCTGTTGTACCTGTTTTCCCGGCCATAACATAATCATCTGGTGATGAACTTATCCCTGTACCGTTTGTGAAGGTCCCTAGCATCATGCTAGTCATTTTATCCGCTACGGATTTATCTATCACTCGTTTTTGAGAATTCTTATGAGTAGCAATGACTTGACCACTTGCATTTTCAATACGTGTAATGAAATGTGCTTCAGGCATCAAACCTTCGTTTGCAAATGCTGCATAAGCTTGCGCCATTTGCAGTGGACTAGTTTCCACACCACCACCCAGTGCAACACCTAACACACGATCTACATTGGTTAAGTTAAGCCCGAATCTTTCGCCTGATTCAAAAGCCTTGTCAATACCAAGTTCCTTAACCGTAGCTACTGCAGGAAGGTTTAGGGATTCAGCTAAAGCTTGGTACATTGGAACTTCTGGAGATGTTTTAATTCCTGCGTAGTTATCTACCTTGTAATCACCATACTCCATAGTATGATTGTCCAACTCTTTATTTAGAGGCCAACCAGCTTCGACTGCTGGGGTATAGACAACTAAGGGCTTAATAGTTGAACCTGGGCTTCTTTTTGATTGAGTTGCATAGTTGAAATTTCGGAAACCGGCTTTATCATCTCCTGCTACACGACCAACAACTCCTCGAACTCCTCCTGTTTTTGGTTCTAGAGCAACACTGCCCGACTCAGCATGAGTTCCATCTTCTGCGGTTGGAAAGAGATCTGTGTTTTCATAAATGACCTGCATATTAGCCTGGTAATTCTGATCTAATTCCGTATATATACGATAGCCGTTGTTCACAATTTCTTCTTCAGTTAAATTATACTTTTCAATTGCTTCATTAACAACAGCATCAAAATAGGATGGATATCGGTAGTCTGAAACTTTACCTTCATAAGCATCTTGCAGTTGAGAGGCCATATCAACACCCGAAGCTTCCGCTTCTTTGTCTTTATCAATATAGCCAGCAGCGACCATGTTTTGGAGAACGGTGTCTCTACGATTAGTAGAATCTTCAATAGAATTCAAAGGGTTATACAATTCTGGTCCTTTGAGCATTCCAGCTAAAGTTGCAGCTTCATCAAGTGTCAGTTGAGAGGCTGAAACCCCAAAATATTTTTACTTGCATCTTCAACACCCCAAACCCCATTTCCGAAGTAGGCATTGTTCAAGTACATAGTCAGAATTTCTTTCTTGCTATATTTTTTTGTTAACTCCAAAGCTAAAAAGAATTCTTTCGCCTTTCTCTGTACAGTCTGATCTTGAGAAAGATAGGCATTCTTCGCCAACTGCTGAGTAATTGTAGAACCACCACCTGAGCGTCCAGCCGTCACTATCGCTAGGAAAAAACGAGCATAGTTAATACCATCGTTCTTATAGAAACTTCTATCTTCTGTAGCAATGACGGCATTTTGTAAGTCTTCACTGATGTCCGAAAGTTCGACATAGGTGCCTTTTTGACCTGACAAGGCGCCTGCTTCTTTTTCCTCTCTGTCAAAAATCAGAGTGCGAGTTTTTAAAGCGTTTTGTAAGTCGGTAACATTTGTCGATTTTGCTAGAGCAAACAAATAGACCCCAACAAACAAGCTAGCACTAAGCCCAAGAATCAAAAAGATTTTTGTCAGATGATAGCGACGCCAAAATTTTCGAACAGGGCCAATTGCCCCCGCTTTCTTTCGCCCTGCTCTTGAACGCCGTAAATTGCTCGACACACTTTCTTCTTGTTCAATTCCATTCATTTCTGTTTTTTCAATTTCAGATTCTTCTTTTTTAAATAAAGAAAGAAATTTTTCAAATAAGGTATCTAATTTCATGCGTATATTTTATCATCTTCCCCATAGGAAGACAAGAATTTTGCTAGTTCCCCTGTCCAAATAAATTGATTTTTGTTACAATATCAGTATGAAATTTACCTTTACGATCCCCAACTCTCTACCCGAAATGACTGTCAAACATTTTCTAGAAGAACAATTGTTAATACCTCGAAAAATAAGGCATTTTTTGAGAATCAAGAAACACATCCTCATTAATCAAGAAGAAGTCCACTGGCATCAAACGGTCAAGGCCGGAGATGAGTGCCAATTGATTTTCGACGAGGAAGATTATCCTACAAAAAAAATTCTCTGGGGAAATCCCAAACTTGTCGAAGAAGTCTATCAAGACCAACATTTAATTATCGTCAATAAACCTGAGGGTATGAAGACACATGGAAATCAGCCAGACGAGATAGCTCTTCTCAATCATGTCAGCGCCTATGTCGGCCAAACCTGCTATGTTGTTCATCGCTTGGATATGGAAACAAGCGGTCTCGTACTGTTTGCGAAGAATCCATTCATCCTTCCTATCCTTAATCGCTTATTAGAAAAGAAAGAGATTTCTCGAGAATACTGGGCTCTGGTTGATGGAAGATTAGGGGCTAAGGACTTAATCTACCGAGATAAAATTGGTCGCAATCGCCACGATCGTAGAAAAAGAATTGTGGATCAAAAAAATGGTCAATACGCCGAAACTCATGTAACTCGGTTAAAACAATTTCAAAACAAAACCAGTCTCGTTCGGTGTAGATTAAAAACAGGACGTACTCATCAGATCCGAGTCCACCTATCTCACCACGGACATCCAATCCTCGGGGACCCTCTCTACAACCCACACTCAAAAAACAAGAGACTGATGCTTCACGCATTTAAACTATCCTTTATCCACCCTCTGACTTTAAATAAATTAAGCTTTACTGCACTCTCAGATACATTTGAAAGAGAATTAAAACAAAATGGATGATTTTATCATCCATTTTTATAGATACAAAAAGCAAGACCGATTGGTCTTGCTTTTTCGACTCAGAAATTATTTAGCAATTTTTGCGAAGTATTCAAGAGTACGTACAAGTTGTGCAGTGTAAGACATTTCGTTGTCGTACCATGATACAACTTTAACCAATTGTTTACCGTCAACGTCAAGAACTTTAGTTTGAGTTGCGTCAAACAATGAACCATATGACATACCTACGATATCTGAAGATACGATTGGATCTTCTGTGTAACCGTATGATTCGTTAGATGCTGCTTTCATAGCTGCGTTCACTTCATCAACAGTAACGTTCTTTTCAAGAACAGCTACCAATTCAGTAACTGATCCAGTTGGAGTTGGAACGCGTTGTGCAGATCCGTCAAGTTTACCATTCAATTCTGAATTACAAGACCGATAGCTTTAGCAGCACCAGTTGAGTTAGGAACGATGTTTGCAGCACCAGCGCGAGCACGACGAAGGTCACCACCACGGTGTGGTCCGTCAAGGATCATTTGGTCACCAGTGTAAGCGTGGATAGTAGTCATCAATCCTTCTACAACACCGAAGTTATCTTGAAGAGCTTTAGCCATTGGAGCCAAGCAGTTTGTAGTACATGAAGCACCTGAGATAACTGTTTCAGTACCATCAAGAACGTCGTGGTTAGTGTTAAATACAACTGTTTTAACGTCATTTCCACCAGGAGCAGTGATAACAACTTTCTTAGCGCCACCTGCATGCAAGTGTTTTTCAGCAGCTTCTTTCTTAGCAAAGAAACCAGTCGCTTCAAGAACGATTTCTACACCGTCGTTAGCCCAGTCGATTTGTTCTGGATCACGTTCAGCAGAAACTTTAACGAATTTACCGTTAACTTCGAATCCACCTTCTTTAACTTCCACAGTACCGTCGAAACGACCTTGAGTTGTGTCATATTTCAACAAGTGTGCAAGCATAACTGGATCTGTAAGGTCGTTGATGCGAGTAACTTCAACACCTTCTACGTTTTGGATACGACGGAAAGCAAGACGACCGATACGACCGAAACCGTTAATACCAACTTTAACTACCATTAGTGATTTCCTCCTTATGAAAATCATGAAAATTTTATTGTGAAAAGAGTAACTTGAATCACTACAAATCACCTTTCAACAAACCTATTATATAACTATTTTAGTTTTATTGCAAGCGCTGACGTTGATTTTCACTTCAGTTTTCTACTTTCTAGATACACAATTTTATATAGATTCCCTTTGTCAAAAGTCTATCAACATGCATCTTTATAGTTATTTACTAAACTTTTTTGTTAAACTTTTAACCTCTTCTATTTTGAAAAACTATAAAAAGAGACAGGATTACTCCTGCCTCTGACTGATAATCAATTATTTAAGACGTCCTGGTCTTTCTTTGTAACCATAGTAAGCATCTTCGATGATTTCTTGCATATGGTCAACCATTGGAAGACGTGGGTTTGCAGGTGAACATTGATCTTCATAAGCAAGGAAGGCCAATTCACGTGAATGTTCTTTCCATTCTTTCTCGTCAACACCTTGTGCTTTGAAGTTCATTTCGATACCTACGCGCTCACCGAGTTCGTAAACAGCTTTAGCATAAGATGCAACCCCTTCTTCTGGAGTAGAAGCTGGAAGTCCAAGCATACGAGCGATATCTTGATATTTCTCATCTGCACGGTAGTAGTTGTACTTAGGCCATGTAGCTGTCTTAGCCGGGCGAGTACCGTTGTAACGGATAACGTATGGAAGCAAGATTGCATTTGTACGTCCGTGAATTGTGTGGAATTGCGCACCAATCTTGTGAGCCATTGAGTGAGAAATACCTAGGAAGGCATTAGCAAAGGCCATACCAGCAATAGTTGAAGCGTTATGCATTTTCTCACGTGAGTGGAAGTCTGCATTCTTAACTGAACTTTCAAGGTTTTCGAATACAAGCTTGATGGCTTGAAGAGCAAGACCATCAGTGTAGTCGCTAGCCATTTGTGATACGTAAGCTTCAGTCGCGTGAGTCAATACGTCCATACCAGTATCAGCAGCAACAAATCCAGGAACTGTCAATACCAAAGCAGGGTCTACGATTGCCACAGTTGGTGTCAATGAGTAGTCAGCGATTGGGTATTTACGGTTGTTTGCTTTATCAGAGATAACAGCAAATGGAGTTACTTCAGATCCTGTACCAGATGTAGTCGGGATCGCGATGAATTTAGTCTTCTTACCAAGCAATGGGAATTTGAAGGCACGTTTACGGATATCCATGAATTTTTGTACAAGGTCACGGAAGTCCACTTCTGGTTGCTCATAGAAGAGCCACATTACTTTAGCAGCGTCCATTGGTGATCCACCACCAAGAGCAATGATTGTATCTGGTTTGAAGGAACGCATAATCTCAGTACCACGTTCAACTGTAGTGATATCTGGATCTGGTTCTACATCTGCAAAGATTTGGTAAACAACCTTATTGCGACGAAGGTCAAGTTGTTCGATGATACGATCAAGGAAGCCAAGCTCTACCATAGCGTGGTCAGTAACGATCATGACACGCTCAACGTCACGACATTTTTGAAGGTATTGAATTGAATCACGTTCAAAGTATGTTTTTGAAGGAAGTTTCATCCATTGCATGTTATTTCTCCGTCTTCCGACTTTTTTGATATTCAAGAGGTTAATGGCGCTAACGTTATCCCCAACTGAGTTACGTCCGTAAGAACCACATCCGAGTGTCAATGATGGCAAGAAGGCATTATAAACGTCCCCGATACCACCGAAAGTAGAAGGTGAGTTACAGATAACACGAATAGCTTTAACAGCTTTACCAAATTCTTTAGTCAGTTCTTCATCAGCAGTATGGATGGCAGCTGAGTGTCCAAGACCGTTAAATTCAACCATTTGACGAGCTTTTGCAATACCGTCTTCGCGGCTTTCAGATTTCAAAACTGCGATAACTGGTGACAATTTTTCACGAGTCAACGGCTCGTTTTCGCCAACTTCTTTACATTCTGCAGCAAGAATGTTTGTTCCTTCTGGAACAGTAAATCCTGCTTGTTCTGCGATCCAAGTTGCTGGTTTACCAACGATGTCAGCGTTCAATTTTGCACCAGCACAGTTTTTGCTGTTTGCTTTCACGCCGAAGCAGAATTCTTCAAGAAGAGCTTTTTCTTTTTTGTTTACAAAGTAAGTGTGATAAGATTTGAACTCTGCTACAAATTCATCGTAAATCTCTTTATCGATGATAACCGCTTGTTCAGATGCACAGACCATACCGTTGTCAAATGATTTAGACATGACGATATCGTGAGCAGCTTGGCGGATGTTAGCTGATTTTTCAACATAAGCTGGAACGTTTCCGGCACCTACCCCAAGAGCTGGTTTACCACATGAGTATGCAGCTTTAACCATGGCATTACCACCTGTTGCAAGGATTGTTGCAATACCTTCGTGGTTCATCAATGCGCTAGTTGCTTCCATAGATGGTTCAGTAATCCACTGTACACAGTTTTCAGGAGCTCCTGCTTTAATCGCTGCATCACGCACGATTTGAGCAGCGTGAGCTGATGATTCTTGAGCTGATGGGTGGAATGCAAAGACAATAGGATTACGAGTCTTCAATGAAATCAAAGCTTTAAAGATTGCTGTTGAAGTTGGGTTAGTTGTTGGAGTGATACCACAAACAACACCAACTGGTTCAGCGATAAGAGTCAATCCTGTTACATCATCTTCTTCGATAACACCAACTGTTTTAGTGTGGCGCATGTTATTTACCACGTGCTCACAAGCAAATAGGTTTTTAGTTGCTTTATCTTCAAATACTCCACGTCCTGTTTCTTCAAAGGCATGTAAAGCCAATTCTCCGTGGGCATCAAGTGCTGCAACTGAAGCTTTTGCTACGATATAATCGACTTGATCTTGGTCAAGTTTACGCATTTCTTCAAGGGCAACCAAAGCTTTTTGCACCAAACCATCGACATGCTTTTCAGCAGCGAGTTTCTTTTCCTCTGGTGTTACAGTTTTTTTATCAGCCATATTTTCCTCCATAGCTTTCAAGGATTGTAAGTCCTTTGTTAATTTTTTCACAATCTTATTATAACTCTTTTTTCAAGATTTGTAAACAGTTTCATAGAAATTTCACAAACTTTTTTTATTCGCTTGTGAAAATAATTTTGCATATCCCTACCCATACACTTTTTAGCTTATACTTTGTGAATAATCTCGTAAAACTTTTATTTTTCACAAACTTCATTGCAAAAAGGTATTGAAAGGTGTCTCAATTTCCATGTAAGCGCTTTCTATAGGTACGGTATATAACCCCCTCTAAGAGGAGGTTATTGTGCTTGTTGGAAGAGCCCTTGTTTAAAGTCACCTTCATAGACAACTTCTTGCTCTGTAGTCAGTTTTCCTTTTCCTTCAGCTTGGCCATTAACAAAGTCCCCTTCATAAACCCAGCCTTCTTTAGCTTGGTAGGTTCCTTTACCGTTAAATGCTCCATTTTTAAATTCACCAGTATAAGTGTCACCATTTGAGAAGGTCATTGTGCCTTTACCATTCATCTTTCCACGAACAATACTTCCATCATATACAAGTGAATCGCCATCCAGTTTTAAAACTCCTTGCTTAGGCATATTCCCTACAAATACAAATATAGCACAAAGAGCTATGACTACTACTGTTACAATTTCCAAACGAGGACGCGTTATATAGACACTGTACTTATCATAGAATTTCTTTAAATTATCCATTTTTTGCCTCATTTTCTAAACGTGTTAGCCAAGCTTGGCAACCAGTTAAAACTCGATCGTAAGTTTCATCAAAATCACCTGTATACCATGGATCAGGAACACCCTCAGAAGCAAATGCCTCTAGCTTGTGTTGTTGGTCTTGAGGACACATTCGAGTCAAATCTAGAAGATTGGACTCGTCCATTCCAATGACATAATCAAAATATTCAAAATCATCCTTAGAAATTTGCTGTGATGTTTTTGATGAATCGTAAGGAATCTCGTGAGCTTTAAAAATTTTCTGAGTTCCTTTGTGAATTGGATTGCCATGTTCCCAAGAAGAAGTTGCTCTACTTTCAATCTCATAATCATCGGTTAAAGATTTCATAACAAATTCTGCCATAGGACTACGGCAAATATTACCAAGACATACAAAAACAACTTTCTTCATTATTGTTCCCCATATTCATAGAAAAAGGGGTATGAGATCCACCCCGTTTTATTCTTCAATCACGCTTTCACCATCGACAACTGTACCTTCTGATGTAACAGCCTCTTTAAGCGGCAAGACAGATTTGATAGCTCCAAGTTCAAAAGTCAAGTAAACTCCGTCTACATCAAGTACGATCGTTCTGTTTTCGGTATCAACTTCATCAACTGTACCGTAGAGACCACCGATAGTAATGACTTCATAGCCTTTTTGAAGTTTGTTGAGACTCTCCATACGTTTTTCAGCTTGTTTCTTTTGAGAACGTTGCATGAAGAACATCAAGCCGAACATCACAAACAAGCATAATCACAGAATGTTAAATTCGATTCATTGTATTTTTTTACTCCTTTGTAATTCAGATAAAACTACTATATCAAATTTCACTATTTTTTACAAGATTGTACCTTAGGTTTTGGGTCAATAAAAAACCAGAGCAAAGCTCTGATTTTTCTTATTTCAAGTTGTTTACAATTTCAACTAAGTTTTCAACTGTAAATCCATATTCTGCAAACACTTTTGAAGCTGGGGCAGATGCTCCAAAGGTATCAATACCGAGAACTGCTCCATCAAGACCAACATATTTGTACCAGTTTTGAGTCGCTCCCATTTCAACCGCCACACGGCGACGAACTGCGTTTGGTAGGATTTCTTCTTTGTATGCGGCATCTTGTGCATCAAAGACATCCGTAGATGGCATGCTAACTACGCGAACTTTTCCACCTTGACTTGCCAATTCTTTAGCAGCTGAAACAGCTAGGTTCACTTCTGAACCTGTTGCAATCAAAATCGTGTCAAAGTCTGCTGCATTTTCATAGACAACATAAGCACCTTTTGCAACCTTATCAAAGTCTGTTCCTTCCTCAACAATCAAGTTTTGACGAGTCAAGACGAGGGCAGTTGGTGTTTTCTCGCTCTTCACTGCAAGGTACCAAGCTGCTTGAGTTTCACGCGCATCTGCTGGACGGAAAACATTAAGGTTTGGAATCGCACGAAGACCTGCCAAGTGCTCAATTGGTTCATGAGTTGGTCCATCTTCACCAACTGCGATTGAATCGTGAGTAAAGACATAGGTTACAGGAAGACCTTGTAGAGCTGACAAACGAACTGCTGCTTTAAGGTAGTCTGAGAATACGAAGAAAGTTCCACCGTAAACTCGAAGTCCACCGTGAAGAGCCATTCCGTTCAAAACTGTACCCATTGCAAATTCACGAACACCAAATTGGATATTACGGTTCAAGCAATTTGCATCGTCCTGAAGTCCATCAGTTTTGATGTAAGTCATATTTGAATGAGCAAGGTCAGCTGATCCACCAAGGAAGGTTGGCAATTTAGCAGCCACTACATTTAAAGCATCCTGACTTGAATTACGAGTTGCTTGAGAGAAGCCATTTTCTAAAGCTGGGAAGTCTTCTGGAGTCAATTCAACTGGATCGCGTCCGTCGATGATTGCTTCCACTTCTGCAGCAAGCTCTGGGTAAGCTTCTTTATAATCTGCAACTAGTTTTGCCCATGCTTCATATGCTGATGCACCTCGGTCCGCAACATTTTCTTTGAAATCAGCATAAACTTCTGCTGGGATTTCAAATGGTTCGTAGTCCCAACCAAGGGCTTGACGAGTTGCAGCAGTTTCGTCTGCACCAAGAGGAGCACCGTGTACGGCATTAGTTCCTTGTTTGTTTGGGGAACCATAACCAATAACAGTTTTCACTTCAATCAAAGATGGCTTCCCTGAAGCCTTAGCTTCTTCGATAGCTGCATGAATAGCTTCTAAGTCTGTTCCATCTTCAACCAAGGTTGTATGCCAACCATAAGCCTTGTAACGATCACGAACACTTTCTGTGAATGAATCTTTTGTCTCACCATCCAAGTTGATATCATTTGAATCATAAAGAACGACCAACTTGTCTAGTTTTTGCAAGCCTGCATAAGAAGCGGCTTCACTTGAGACACCTTCCATCAAGTCACCATCTCCACAGATAACATATGTATAGTGGTCAAAGATATTATAACCTTCACGATTATACTTAGCTGCAAGGAAACGTTCTGCTTGTGCAAAACCTGTCGCAGTCGCGATCCCTTGTCCTAGAGGACCTGTTGTTGCATCAACCCCTGCAGTATGCCCAAATTCTGGGTGACCTGGTGTTTTTGAGCCCCATTGACGGAAGCTCTTCACTTCATCCATGCTCACATCTTCAAAACCAGAGAGGTGAAGAAGGGCATAGAGGAGCATTGAACCATGACCTGCTGAAAGAATAAAACGGTCGCGGTTGATCCAGTTTGGTTGAGCTGGATTGATACGAAGTTCTTTAGTGAATAGGCTGTAAGCCATCGGAGCAGCACCCATCACCACCCCTGGGTGACCTGAGTTTGCTTTATTGATAGCGTCAATACCTAGAAAACGAATCGCATTAACAGATAAATTTGACATAGAATTTCCTTTCTCTTTGAGGTGATAAGTATACCACTCATCCTATTTTACTATTATATGAAAAAATACCTAGAATAGCAATAAAACAATTTACTATAAACTGACTCAGCCGATTAGGCTAATTTCTAGTTGCTTGATAGTAAGGTAATAATGTTTCAAAACTTCTATCAAGTTCATGTAAAATATTAGCCAGAGATTCTTCATTAGTCACTGGAATATCAGCTTTTACTAGAACCTTACGAATCTCCCGACTGGATAATTGCTGCCTCAAGAGCTGTCTATTCTCCTCAGTAGCCTGCACTCTATAACTTTCATCGTTTTTCTGAACCCAATAATAAATTCCGTCAACCACCGGAACATCCAAGACTTTAGCCTGTTTTGACAAGGTAGCTTCATCTTTCTTTCTCTCTATAAAGCTGACTTCTAGAGAAATTCCCACAAATTATTCTGATTTCCCATACAAACGAAGAGCCATCATTGGCTCTGATACTTGACCTTCTCGCTGTAGATAAGCCCAGAAATGCGGTCGTAATCTTTGCGCTTGATTCATCCATTGACTGGTTGGATGTAAATACCAATCAGAATGCCTCTCTTGAAAAAATTTAGCTATTTGAGTAAACCGTTTTCGTGCTTCCTGCCCTTTTTTACGCAAGGCAATCATTTTATCCTTTTCATCTCCAGCTTTGTCGGGATTCCGATACTGCTCCCCTTGATAAGTGAGATAATCCTTTATTTCTTTCATTTGACTCCTTCTTTAGTTAGAAAAAAATCAGGTTTTCCCTGATTTTTCATTTTTTATTCTGTATCAACTACAACATAACGATTTGGTTCGTCACCTTCAGAATAGCTGGTTACACCTTCCATTCGTGAAATGATACGATGGATAATTTTACGCTCGCTGCTTGACATTGGATCTGTCATTTGACTACGTCCTTCTTCCAAGACACGTGTCGCTAATTTCTGGGCATAGCTCTGCAAAACTTCTGCACGATGCTCTACATAGTCATTCACGTTGATAGTAATGTAGAAAGTTCTTTGAATAACGGTTATAAAGGTAATTTTGTGCCAAAAGTTGAAGAGATTTCAAAACCTTACCATGGTAACCAATAATACGACCTGGCTCATTTGTATCAATTTGCATATTGATAGAGCGACGGTTAGAGGTACTAGAAATAGTTCCCTCAACATCCATATCATCTATGATTGCTTGAACATAGTCCGTCACTTCTTCAACAACCTTTTCAGTGTCATAAGTTGGTTCGACTTTCAAACCAAGGTTTTCTAAATCACTATCTTTCTCAGCATCAACTTCATCTTGAGTTTCTTCAGGTTGCAATTCTTTTAAAACTTCAATATGCCCTGTTTCTTCTAAAATCGTGCTAGCTTCTTTATCATTCTTAAGAATTTCAGCCTTGACTTCTTCAGAAATTTCTTGGCCTTCTTCTTCAATTTTCTTGATAGCTGCAACTACATGTCCCAAATCAACTGTCGCTTCACTGACTGTTTTAACTGGATCATTTTGATCATTAATTTCTTTTGGAACACCTTTGATAGCCTGCTGATTTGCTTTTACAACAGTTGTCTCACTGATTGCTTCGATATCAACTTGAGCTGGTTTTTTACCAAAAAGTCCAAAAAATCCTTTTTTCTCTCTCGAAACAACTTTGATATGAGCTTTCATTCTCGGAATATTTAATTCATTCAATCCATTTTGGATTGCTTCTTCAACTGTTGAACCTGTAAATAATACCATTATCAGATTTCTCCTTACTTTTTCTTTTTCTGTGCTTTCTTTAGAGCTTTTCTTTTCTTAACTTCTAAATCCTTCTTAGCTTGTACATCTGCTTCACGCTCTGCAATGATTTTGAAGGGATTGTTCAAAAGGTAAGTTTGCAATACTTGATAAGCATTTGAAACCGCCCAGTAAAGAGCGACACCGCTTGGAGCAGATATTGCAAAAAAGAAGATGATAACAGGCATTCCATACATCATACCCGTCATGGCACCATTTTTCTCAGGCAAAGCTTTATTTGAAAGCCAGCTACTGAGGAAGGTAAATAGGGCAGCTAAAATAGGTAATACAAAAGTGGTATCAGCTCCACCTAGATTGAACCACAAGAAATGGCCTGTCTTCAAAAAATCTACGTTCGATAAAGCTTGGAAAAGAGCCAATAGAATTGGCATTTGAATCAATAGTGGCCAAAATGATGCAGATTGTTTAATACCTAATTCTTTAAATAGTTTACGTGTTTCCTGATCTAGCTTAGTGCGACTTTCCATATCGCGACCTGGATAACGTTCGCGCAGTTCTTTTATGCGAGGTTGCGCTTCTTGCATTTTTCTAGATGCTACCATTTGTGTTTGAAAGACTGGTAGCAGTATTGTTCTAATCAAAACTGTGAAAAGAATAATCCCTAAACCAATACTGACATCAAATGACAAAAATCGAATGGTTTCAGCAAAAAAATAAACAAGTCTACTCCAAAAGTCTGTCGAATCTGCAGACACTTCACTAGTTGCACAAGCAGTCATTACCAACAAGGACAAACCTAACAAACTAGTCAATTGTAATTTCTTCTTCACTCTTATTTCCTTCCTGGTAAATCTTTGCTAATCTCAAAACATGAAGTAAGTTTTTTTCAATTTCTGCATATTCTAGTACTTCAACGCCTTTTCGAGCAATGACAACAAAATCGACATTATCAACAATTTGATGACTATTTTGAATAAGAACATGTCGAATTCTTCTCTTGATCTGGTTTCTTGTCACAGCATTTCCTAACTTCTTGCTGACTGACAAGCCGACTCGAAAATGATTTTCACTGTTTTCTAATCGATAAATAACAAATTTTCGATTAGCTACACTTGCTCCCTTTTTAAATATGGCGTCAAAATCTTTCTCTTTTTTTACACGAAAGCTTTTTCTCAAAAATCATACTCCATCTAATAAAACTACTACTATTATACCATAATTTTTCAAAAAGCCAATCATGGCAAGGTTTTAGGCTGGTTTGACTTCGAAAAAAAGTAGCCATTTTTAAAAAAAAATTTGACCAGAATCAATGATATTTTTACTAGTTTTTTTTGAGAATACAAAACAAAAAGCCACTCTTACGAGCGACTTTTGTAGGAGATTATTATGAAAAAGTTTAGGATTTCTATTAAATAAAGTTAGGAGGTCTTTATTTAATGATTAGAGTATACACACCTATCCTTAAATTGAACTTAAATCATTTTATTTTTTTATTAATTTTTAAAACTATGAATTGGAGCTGGAATCTGTCCTCCACGAGCAATGAAGTCGACAGATGAAGCTCCGTTGACTTTCATAACTGGGGCTGTTCCCAGTAAGCCTCCAAATTCAATCATGTCACCTTCTTGACCTTTTGGAATGATACGAACAGCCGTTGTTTTCATATTAATGACACCAATTGCTGCCTCATCCGCGATCATAGCCGCAATGGTTTCGGCAGATGTATCTTCAGGAATCGCAATCATATCCAAACCTACTGAACAGATAGCTGTCATAGCTTCTAGTTTTTCTAAATTCAGAGAGCCATTTTGCACCGCAGCAATCATCCCCTCATCCTCAGAAACTGGAATAAAAGCACCTGATAGTCCACCAACCTGATTGCAGGCCATCACTCCACCCTTTTTCACCTGATCATTTAAAAGAGCTAAAGCGGCAGTCGTCCCATGAGTCCCAACTGTTTCCAGTCCCATTTCTTCCAGAACCCGAGCTACAGAATCCCCGACTGCAGGAGTAGGTGCTAAACTCAAATCAACAATCCCAAAATCAACACCTAGCCTTTCACTAGCCATCTGGCCAACTAATTGACCAATCCGAGTAATCTTAAAAGCTGTCTTCTTAACAGTCTCAGCTACTACATCAAAGCTTTGACCACGAACTTTTTCTAAGGCACGTTTGACTACACCAGGACCTGATACACCGACATTAATAATAACATCAGCTTCCCCAACACCATGAAAGGCTCCCGCCATAAAGGGATTATCTTCAACTGCATTGGCAAAAACGACTATTTTCGCAGCACCCATATCTGAAAGACTAGCTGTTTCCTTGATAATTCGTCCCATATCAGCAACTGCGGTCATATTGATCCCTGACTTGGTTGAACCGATATTGACAGACGAGCACACTTTGTCTGTCTCAGCTAAAGCACGCGGAATCGAATTGATGAGTATTTCATCACCTTTTTGATAGCCTTTCTGTACCAAAGCAGAAAAACCACCGATAAAGTCAACACCAATTTTTTTAGCGGCTCTATCGAGAGCTTTAGCTAATGGTACATAGTCCGTCGCATCTGTAGCCGCACCAATTAAGGAAATTGGTGTTACCGATACACGTTTATTGACAATAGGAATACCTAACTCAGCGGCGATTTCATCACCGACAGCAACTAAATTCGCCGCTTTAGTAGTAATTTTTTCATATATTTTTTCTGCAGCCTTATCAATATCTGGGTCTATACAATCAAGTAGAGAGATTCCCATGGTAATAGTTCTGATATCAAAATTTTGCTCCTCGATCATTGCGATTGTTTCGGTAACTTGTCTAATATCCATAAACACCTCCTAGATATTATACATAGCATCAAAAATTGCAGCACTTTGAATATTAATTTTAACATTCAAGGTCTGACCAAAGGCTTCGAATTCTTTTCTTAAATAGGTAAAATCTTGCTTTTCATCACTGGACACTACAGCCATCATCGTAAAAAACTCGTCTAAAACAGTCTGTGAGATATCATCAATATTTAACTCTAATTCAGCAATCTTAGTTGCAACAGCTGCAACAATACCCGTCTTATCTTTACCAACAACAGTTATAATAGCTTTCATATCAGCCCTCCAAATTTGAAATCATAGAAAAATAACCATATCTATATTTTTCTTTTTTCTCAGTATAGCACATTTACAATAAAAAAACTAAAAAACGCCTGCTTACGAAATTGTTCTTAAAAGAAAAACAATTTCGTAAACAAGCGTCTACCCGATCATCTTATGATGAGTGTTCCCGCTAGGACAAAAGTCCTAGCGGTAGACCAGAGCTAGACTAAGAGCACAGGGCTCCATCATCATAACACTCAACAAAATTGATGATTTTATACTAATTCGATGATCGCCATTGGCGCTGCATCACCACGACGTGGTTCAGTTTTAAGGATACGAGTGTATCCACCGTTACGGTCTGCGTAACGAGGTGCGATTTCTGAGAACAATTTTTGAAGTGCTGTAGTAGAAGTGTACTTATCAGTTGCTTCATCATAGTTTTCAGATGCGATTTCATTACGTACGAAAGCAGCAGCTTGACGACGTGCATGCAAATCACCACGTTTACCTAGAGTAATCATTTTTTCAACAGTTTTACGGATTTCTTTAGCACGAGCTTCAGTTGTCACGATTGATTCGTTGATCAAAAGGTCAGTTGTCAAATCGCGAAGCATTGCTTTACGTTGTGAGCTAGTGCGTCCTAGTTTACGGTAAGCCATGTATTCCTCCTTTATTTATCTTTTAATCCAAGACCCAAATCAATGAGTTTGAGTTTCACTTCTTCCAAACTCTTGCGTCCAAGATTTCTTACTTTCATCATCTCTGCTTCAGATTTTTCTGTCAAATCATGCACAGTATTGATACCAGCACGTTTCAAACAGTTATATGAGCGTACAGACAAGTCAAGTTCCTCAATCGTACGTTCCAAAATACGGTCGTCCGATTCAGTATCAGCTTCTTTCATCACTTCTGCAGTTTTAGCAATCTCTGTAAGATTTGTAAACAAATCAAGATGTTCTGTCAAAATGCGTGCTGAAAGCCCTAAAGCATCTTCTGGAATAATAGTTCCATTTGTCAAGATTTCAAGGGTTAATTTGTCGAAACCATCATTGCTTCCTACACGAGCAGGTTCAACTTGATAGTTAACTTTTGTAACTGGTGTATAAATAGAATCTACAGCAAGTGTTCCAACTGGAGCATTATCTTTTTTATTTTCATCTGCAGGTACATATCCACGACCACTGTTTACAGTCATAGTCGCTTTAAATGAAGCACCTTCTCCGATTGTGAAAAGATAATGATCTGGATTTACGATTTCGATATCACTGTCAGTCAAAATGTCTCCAGCTGTCACTTCAGCAGGACCTTCAACATCTAGTTCAATAGTCTTTTCGTCTTTTACATAAGATTTAACTGCAATACCTTTAATGTTCAAAATGATTTGCATCACATCTTCACGAACACCAGGAATTGTATCAAACTCATGTAATACTCCATCGATATCGATAGATGTAACAGCTGCTCCTGGAAGAGAAGCAAGAAGTACACGACGAAGAGAGTTACCAAGTGTTGTACCGTATCCACGTTCTAGTGGTTCGATTACAAACTTGCCATAATCTTTATTTTCATCAATTTTTGTTATATTTGGTTTTTCAAACTCGATCATTTAGTTACTCCCTCTTAAACGAAAAGCAGTGTAAAGGTAATGATTATACACGGCGACGTTTTGGAGGACGAGCACCATTGTGTGGCACTGGAGTCACATCACGAATTGCTGTTACTTCAAGACCAGCGGCAGCAAGAGCACGAATAGCTGACTCACGACCAGAACCTGGACCTTTTACAGTAACTTCAACTGATTTAAGACCGTGTTCTTGTGCAGATTTAGCAGCAGCTTCTGAAGCCATTTGAGCAGCAAATGGTGTAGATTTACGAGAACCTTTGAAACCAAGAGCACCAGCTGATGACCAAGCGATTGCATTACCATGCACATCAGTAATCATAACAATAGTGTTATTAAATGTAGCGTGAATATGAGCAATACCAGATTCGATATTCTTTTTCACACGACGTTTACGTGTTGGTTTAGCCAAGACTTTTACCTCCTATATTATTTTTTCTTACCAGCAATCGCAACAGCTTTACCTTTACGAGTGCGAGCGTTGTTTTTAGTGTTTTGTCCACGGACAGGAAGTCCACGACGGTGACGGATACCACGGTATGAACCGATTTCCATCAAACGTTTGATGTTCAAGTTCACTTCACGACGAAGGTCACCTTCAACTTTAATTGCATCCACTTCACGACGGATAGCATCTTCTTGATCTGATGTAAGGTCACGAACACGAATATCTTCTGAAACTCCAGCAGCTGCCAAAATCTTTTGAGATGTTGCAAGTCCGATACCATAGACATAAGTCAATGAGATAACTACGCGTTTGTCATTTGGAATATCAACTCCAGCAATACGAGCCATGTTTTCTCCTTTCTATCTTATCCTTGACGTTGTTTGTGTTTTGGATTTGCTGGGCAAATTACCATAACACGACCATTACGACGAATTACTTTACAGTATTCGCAAATTGGTTTGACCGATGGTCTTACTTTCATTTCTTATCCCTCCAAGTTTTTCGATTATTTAAAGCGGTAAGTGATACGTCCACGTGTCAAGTCATATGGACTCATTTCAACAGTAACACGATCTCCCGCTAAAATACGAATATAGTTTTTACGAATTTTACCAGAAACTGTTGCTAAAATCTGATGTCCATTTTCAAGTTCAACCGTAAACATTGCATTCGGCATCGTATCGACTACTTTGCCTTCAACTTCAATCACATCGTCTTTTGCCACGCAAAAGTACCTCCCTAAATTTCGATTTGATGCCTCTAGACACAGAGACAACAATTATAAGTCAGACTAACTCAGTATAACATTTGTCAAGACATTTTGCAAGTCTGAAAAACGCTTTTATTTCAATTTTGTCAATACCTTTTCGATATCTTTAAAAGACATCATTGATATCTTGGTTACCTTCGATATCATGTACTAGACCTTTAGCACGATAGTGAGCAATGATTGGTTCACCTTGAGCAATATTGACATCCAAACGACGTTTTACTGTCTCTGGTTTATCATCTTCGCGTTGGTAGTAATCTTCCTCTTTGTAATCAACTGGTGGGTTGAATACTTTATGGAAAGTTTCTCCAGTTTCACGGTGAATGATACGACCACTCAAACGTTCAAGTAGGCAAGATGGATCTACTTCGATGTTGATAACACCTTCAAGTTTCAATCCCAAGTTCAGCCAATGTTTTATCTAAGGCATGAGCTTGTTCAATCGTACGTGGGTATCCATCCAACAAGAAGCCAGTTTTCTTTAATATCATCTTGAGAAAGACGCTCTTTTACAATTCCGTTTGTAACTTCATCTGGAACCAATTCGCCTTTGTCGATATAAGACTTAGCTAATACACCCATTTCAGTTTGGTTAGCCATTGCTGCACGGAACATGTCACCTGTTGAGATGTGGGCAACGTGAAATTGTTCAACAATTTTCGCTGCTTGTGTTCCCTTACCTGCACCAGGTAAACCCATAATCAAAAGATTCATGATTCAAACTCCTTTTTTATTTTTAAATAGAAGCAAAAATTCATTTCAACTCCTATTTAAAAACAAAATAGAAGAGAGGAGATAAAAATCTGACAATGTCTTTGATTTTTACACTCCACTCTCTGAGCAATAGTGAATTTTATTTTCTATTACAATTATTCTGTTGTATCTAAGAAACCAACATACTTACGTTTCAATAGATAACCTTCCAATTGTTTAATTCCTTCGATACCTGTAGAGATAATGATTAGCAAACTTGTTCCCCCAAAAGCGACAACTTCTGAAAGACCAAATAAATCTTTAGCTACAATAGGTAGGATAGAAATCACACCTAGGAAGATTGATCCGACTGTTGCGAGACGACGAAGAAGTTTTGACATATATTCTTCTGTCCCTTTACCAGGACGGACACCATGGATATAAGCTCCACTCTTTTGTAAATTTTCTGCTGCTTTCTCTGGATTGATCTGTACAAATGTATAGAAGAATGTAAAGAGAATAATCAACAGAGCATACAAAGCAACACCTGTTGGGGTTGAAGTAGATACCAACTCTTGAGCTGTTTTTACCCATTCCCAATTAAGTCCAGACGCACT
Organism: uncultured Streptococcus sp.; assembly: GCA_916439135.1. Taxonomy (GTDB): domain Bacteria; phylum Bacillota; class Bacilli; order Lactobacillales; family Streptococcaceae; genus Streptococcus. Next base: position 929,876 of record CAKAHR010000001.1, read on the forward strand.
TACGAATTGTAAAATTGCTGCCGGTGCTGCTGTAATAGAGCTAGCAAAGATAACTGGGATAACCCCAGCAGGGTTAATCTTCAATGGAAGATAGGAGCTTGACGGCGCACCTTGAGCTATCTTTGTATACTGAATTGGAATCTTGTATTTAGCTTGTTCAACGTAAGTTGTAAAGTATACAATTAACAAAACAGCAATGATTAAGATGGCAACGAAAATGAGAGACGATGTCAATCGACTACTTGGTACATTGACAAAGTAGTCCACATAGATGCCCTTAACCATATCAGGAATTGAAGCAACAATCCCTGCAAAGATAATCATTGAAACACCATTACCATATCCCTTATCTGTGATTTGCTCTCCCAGCCAGGTTACAATCATGCTACCTGCTGTTAAGATTCCTCCAATCACAAGGAAAACTTGTGGTGTGAGTGGTACAGTCAAAAGTTTAGCTCCAGACAGAGCGTTAAAACCAGCAGTAATACCGACTGATTGAACAAATGCAAGCACTAGTGCAATGTATCGAGTCGCTTGGTTTAACTTTCTACGACCAACTTCCCCTTGTTTACCCCACTCCACAAACTTTGGTAATAAATCCATTTGCAAGAGTTGGACGACGATTGAGGCTGTAATGTAAGGACTAACTCCAAGAGCAAAAACTGAAAAGTTTTTCATGGCATTCCCTGACACCAAGCTCAACATATTCAAGAAGGATAGTCCACTCAAAGCGTTCAAGCTATTTGCATTTACCCACGGTACAGTAATACTAGTACCGATACGAAAAACAAATACGATAAAAATTGTAAATAAAATCTTTGATCGAACTTGCTTAACTTTGAGTGCTTCTCTCAATAATTTAAAAAACATAGGTCACCTCACTTAGATGACTTCAACTGAACCACCTTTAGCAGTGATAGCTTCTTCAGCTGATTTAGAGAATTTAGCAGCTTTAACAGTCAACTTCTTAGTCAACTCACCGTTACCAAGAATCTTGATACCTGATTTTTCAGATTTAACAATTCCTGATTCTACAAGTACCACTGGAGTTACTTCAGCACCATCATCAAAGGCGTTCAATTGGTCAAGGTTAACAATCGCATACTCTTTAGCGTTGATGTTAGTAAATCCACGTTTTGGAAGACGACGGAACAATGGAGTTTGTCCACCTTCAAAACCAAGGCGTACTCCGCCACCGCTACGAGCTTTTTGACCTTTTTGACCACGACCAGATGTTTTACCGTTACCTGATGAAGTACCACGACCAACACGGTTACGAGTTTTACGAGAACCTTCTGCAGGTTTCAATTCATGAAGTTTCATTATATATTTCTCCTCTTTTGTAAAATGCTAGCGCCGATAAGAGAGAAAAGGTTGTCTCCCTTATCAACTCGCCTATACTGAGTCATCTAAGATGACTATATCTAGTTTTAGGGGATGGTCTTATGCACATCCCCTAAAATTTTATTAGTTTACTTCTTCAACTGTTACCAAGTGAGATACTGCAGTGATCATACCACGGATAGCAGCGTTATCTTCTTTAATAACAGAGCTGTTCAATTTGCCAAGTCCAAGTGCTACAACAGTTTTACGTTGTGATGGAATGCGTCCGATTGGAGACTTAGTCAAAGTAATTTTAATTTGAGCCATTTTATCCCCTTTCTTATGCCAAATCAGAAACTGAAATACCACGAAGGGCAGCAACTTCTTCAGCGCGTTTCAATTGTTTCAAACCTTCAACAGTTGCGCGAACAATGTTGATTGGAGTGTTAGAGCCAAGTGATTTAGATGTAATATCTGCCACACCTGCCAATTCCACAACGGCACGAACTGCACCACCTGCGGCAACTCCAGAACCTTCTACAGCTGGTTTCAACAATACTTTAGCTCCACCGAATTCTGAAAGAACTTCATGTGGGATTGTTGTTCCAACCATAGGAACTTCGATCAAGTTTCTTAGCATCTTCTACTGCTTTGCGGATTGCTTCTGGAACTTCTTGAGCTTTACCAGTACCAAATCCTACACGACCATTGCGGTCACCAACAACTACAAGAGCTGCGAAACGAAGACGACGTCCACCTTTAACAACTTTTGTAACACGGTTAACAGCAACTACGCGTTCTTCAAGTTCTACTGCATTGTCTTTAAATGCCATTTTCTAGTGTCCTCCTATTAGAATTTCAATCCGTTTTCACGAGCTGCATCAGCCAAAGCTTTCACACGTCCGTGATATAGATATCCACCGCGGTCGAACACCACTTCTGAAATACCTTTAGCACTTGCACGTTCTGCAACGAGTTTACCGACAGCAACGGCTTGTTCAGTTTTAGTTCCTTTTGAAACTTCTTTGTCAAGAGTTGAAGCACTTGCGAGCGTTACACCCGCTACGTCATCAATCACTTGAGCGTAGATGCCTGTATTAGAACGGAATACGTTCAAACGTGGGCGATCAGCAGTTCCAGAGAGTTTTCCGCGAACGCGACGGTGGCGTTTTTGGCGGAGTTTGTTTTTATCTGGTTTAGAAATCACAGTTTTCACCTCTTTAATTTTAAATCGTGTGCTATGCACAAAGTTGGTAATGAGGTTGGTGGTTGAAAATCAACCACTCAACATTATTTACCAGTTTTACCTTCTTTAAGACGAACATATTCGCCAACGTAACGGATACCTTTACCTTTGTATGGTTCTGGTGAACGAAGGCTACGTACGTAAGCAGCTGTTTGACCAACTTTTTCTTTTGAAATTCCGCTGATAACGATAGTCGTTGGGTTTGGAAGTTCAAAAGTAATTCCTTCTGGAGCTTCAACTTCGTCTGGATGTGATTTACCAACAGCCAAACAAGTTTGTTTCCTTGAAGTTGTGCACGGTAACCAACCCCACGCATTTCAAGTTCTTTCTTGAATCCTTCTGAAACACCAATAACCATGTTGTTCAAAAGTGCACGAGTAGTTCCGTGGATAGTTTTCATTTCTTTTGAATCGTTTGGACGGTGAAGAGTTACTTCAGTACCTTCCACACGGATTTCAATATCTTTTGAGAACTCACGAGTAAGTTCTCCTTTAGGTCCTTTTACAGTTACAACGTTGTCATTGTTAGTGAGTTCAACACCAGCAGGCAACACGATAACTTTATTACCAATACGTGACATGTTTTTATTCTCCTGTTAAATTGTCAGGCCATAAAGGCCAGTTTTCACGGGGTTAAGATACTTGTTTAGTTCAAGAGCTGAACTGAACACGCTCTAAGAACTGTGCAAAATAGATAAGTTGGCTTGTTTGTCAACAAACTGCTCCAACTTCCTAATTTTGCTTTGTTCTTTACGAGCTTTGTATCTTGATTTTACCAAACGTAAGCAATAACTTCTCCACCAACATTCTTTTGGCGAGCTTCTTTATCAGTAAGCAAACCTTCTGAAGTTGAAAGGATAGCAATTCCAAGACCGTTAAGTACTTTTGGAAGATCTTCACGTTTTTTGTAGACACGAAGTCCTGGTTTAGAAACGCGTTTCAAGTTAGTGATAACTCGTTCACCGTTTGCTCCGTATTTAAGGAATACACGGATGATGCCTTGTTTGTCATCTTCGATGATTTCTACGTTCTTAACAAATCCTTCGCGTTTAAGGATTTCAGCAATCCCTTTTTTGATGTTTGATGCAGGTACTTCAAGTACTTCGTGTTTTGCTTGGTTAGCGTTACGAATACGAGTTAGGAAGTCTGCGATTGGGTCAGTCATAACCATTTTATTTTCTCCTCTTACTAGTAGTTTGCAAGTTGCACTTGCTAGTTAATACATGATACAGAGAGCGTAACAGCAAGAGCAAAAATAGGCAATTTATTGCAGGAGCCATGCTCCAAAGTAAATTGGTCTTTTTTGCCAAAGCTGTAGCTCGTGTTCAAATTGGCTAGCCAAACTGAACTCGGGCTAAACTCTGTGTGAAAAAGATGAACTTTCCTAGAAACAAAAGTTTCTTCGTCAAGTTCCCTATTTTCACTTGGAGTTTTGACGCCCTTAATATCTTAAATTACCAAGATGCTTTTGTTACACCAGGAATTTGACCTTTATATGCCAATTCACGGAAGCAAACACGGCAAAGTTTAAACTTGCGGTAAACTGAGTGTGGACGTCCACAACGTTCACAGCGAGTGTATGCTTGAGTAGAGAACTTCGCTGGGCGTTTGTTCTTAGCAATCATAGATTTTTTAGCCATTAGTTATACCTCCTATATTATTTTGCAAAAGGCATTCCAAGGCCTGTAAGCAATGCACGTGACTCTTCGTCAGTGTTAGCAGTAGTTACGATAACGATGTCAAGACCACGAGTTTTGTCAACGTCATCAAAGTTGATTTCTGGGAAGATCAATTGCTCTTTCACACCAAGTGTGTAGTTTCCGCGTCCATCAAATGATTTTGTAGGAACACCGTGGAAGTCACGTACACGTGGAAGTGATACTGAAACCAATTTATCCAAGAATTCGTACATACGTTCACCACGAAGGGTAACTTTTGCACCGATCGCAACACCTTCACGAAGACGGAAGCCGGCGATAGATTTTTTAGCTTTAGTGATAAGTGGTTTTTGACCTGAGATAAGTGCCAATTCTTCAGCAGCTTTTTCAAGGCTTTTAGCGTTTGATACAGCTTCACCAACACCCATGTTCAAAACGATCTTATCCACTTTAGGAACAGCCATCACTGATGAGTAGTTAAATTGTTCTGTCAAAGCAGGAACTACTTCATTAAGATATTTTTCTTTTAAACGATTTGCCATTATACTTCTCCTTTCCTTCGTGATTAATCAAGCACTTCGCCTGATTTTTTGTTGTAGCGAACTTTTTTACCGTCTACGAATTTGTAACCAACACGACCAGCTACACCATTTTTGTCCAAAACTTGAACGTTTGATACGTGGATAGCTGCTTCTTTCTCGATGATACCACCTTGAGGAAGCTCGTTAGTTGGACGTTGGTGTTTCTTAACGATGTTAACACCTTCAACGATAACTTTGTTTACTTTTGGAAGGGCAGTAAGGACAACAGCTTCTGTTCCCTTATCTTTACCAGCGATTACGCGAACTTTGTCGCCTTTTTTTACAAACATTTTTTTCTCCTTTTATTCTTACGCCCGATGGGCACCCTGGCTAGGCCAGGGGACTGTGTTTGTTTTTATTGATTAAAGTACTTCTGGAGCAAGTGACACGATCTTCATGAAGCCACCTTCACGCAATTCACGTGCAACTGGGCCAAAGATACGTGTTCCGCGAGGAGTTTTATCGTCACGGATGATAACTGCTGCGTTTTCGTCAAATTTGATGTATGAACCATCAGCACGACGAGCACCTGATTTAGTACGAACGATAACTGCTTTAACAACGTCACCTTTTTTAACCGCACCACCAGGAGTAGCTTGTTTTACAGATGCCACAATAACATCACCGATGTTTGCAAATTTACGTCCTGAACCACCAAGAACTTTGATAGTCAAGATTTCGCGAGCACCGCTGTTGTCTGCGACTTTCAAACGAGTTTCTGTTTGAATCATTTCAGTTTTCTCCTTTCAGGCTTGATTAGATGATTACCGCTTCTTCAACAACTTCTACAAGACGGAAACGTTTTGTAGCTGAAAGCGGACGAGTTTCCATGATACGTACGATATCGCCTTCTTTGGCAACATTGTTTTCATCATGTGCTTTGTATTTTTTAGAGTAGTTAATACGTTTACCATAGACTGGGTGGTTACGTTTTGTTTCAACTACAACTGTGATTGTCTTGTCCATTTTGTCAGATACAACACGTCCAACAAGAACTTTACGATTATTGCGTTCCATTGAAATTTCTCCTTCCCTAGTCTATTATTTCGCTTCAGATTGAACTGTTTTGATACGAGCGATTTGTTTTTTAACTTCTTTCAAGCGAGCTGTTTGTTCTAATTGACCAGTAGCAGCTTGGAAACGAAGTTCGAACAATTCTTTTTTCAATTCGTTTTCGCGCTTCGCGAGTTCTTCTTGAGAAAGACCACGAAGTTCTTTAACAAATTCTTTTACTTCATTAAGTTTCATGCCTTCTCCTTATTCTGCTTCACGTTTTACGAATTTACATTTAACTGGCAATTTGTGGCTTGCAAGACGAAGCGCTTCGCGAGCAACTTCTTCAGATACACCAGCAACTTCAAACATTACTTTACCACGTTTAACTGGTGCTACCCAACCTTCAGGTGCCCCTTTACCAGATCCCATACGAACCCCGATAGCTTTAGCTGTGTAAGATTTGTGTGGGAAGATTTTAATCCAAACTTTACCACCACGTTTCATGTAACGAGTCATGGCGATACGAGCAGCTTCGATTTGGCGGTTAGTGATCCAGTGGCTAGTTGTAGCTTGAAGACCGTATTCACCGAATGCTACTTCTTTCCCACCTTTAGCTTCACCGCGCATTTTACCACGGAATTCACGACGGTGTTTAACACGTTTAGGTACTAACATTGGTTATTTACCTCCTTTAGTGTTTTTACGAGCTGGAAGAACTTCACCACGGTAGATCCATACTTTAACACCAAGTTTACCGTATGTAGTATCTGCTTCTTCCCAAGCGTAATCGATATCCGCACGAAGTGTGTGAAGCGGAACAGTTCCTTCAGAGTATCCTTCAGCACGGGCAATATCTGCACCGTTCAAACGACCTGATACTTGTGTTTTAATTCCTTTAGCTCCAGCACGCATTGCACGTTGGATTGCTTGTTTTTGTGCACGACGGAAAGCAACACGTTGCTCCAATTGACGAGCAATTCCTTCACCAACAAGGTGAGCATCCAAATCAGGTTGTTTGATTTCGATGATGTTGATGTGTACTTGTTTTCCAGTCAATTTGTTAAGTTTAGCACGGAGTGCATCAACGTTAGCACCACCTTTACCGATAACCATACCTGGTTTAGCAGTGTGAAGCGAAACGTTAACTTTGTTTACTGCGCGTTCGATTTCAATAGTTGAAACTGCTGCGTCAGCTAGTTCTTTTTGAACGAATTTACGGATTGCAAGATCTTCATGAAGGTAATCCGCGTATTCTTTTTCAGCATACCATTTGGCATCCCAATCACGGATGATGCCGACACGCATACCAATTGGATGTACTTTTTGACCCACGATTTTACCTCCTTATTTTTCTGCAACAGCTACAGTGATGTGAGCTGTACGTTTGTTGATTGGTGAAGCTGAACCTTTCGCACGTGGACGGAAACGTTTCATAGTTGGTCCTTCGTTTGCGAATGCTTCAGATACTACCAAGTTAGCTTTATCCAAACCAAAGTTGTTTTCAGCGTTAGCTACAGCTGAGTTCAAAACTTTCAAGATGATTTCAGCAGCTTTGTTTGGAGTGAATGTCAAAATTGCGATTGCATCGGCTACGCTTTTACCACGGATGTTGTCAAGAACAAGACGTGATTTACGAGGTGAAACACGTACTGTGCGAGCCATTGCTTTAGCTGAAGTAATTTCTGCCATTTATGTTCTCCTTATTTTCTACGTGTCTTCTTGTCGTCTGCGGCGTGACCTTTGTAAGTACGAGTTGGTGCAAATTCACCAAGCTTGTGACCTACCATGTCTTCTTGGATGTAAACAGGTACGTGTTTACGTCCATCATAAACTGCGATAGTGTAACCAATGAAACTTGGGAAGATCGTTGAACGACGTGACCAAGTTTTGATAACTTTTTTCTTTTCGTCGTTAGCTTGAGCTTCAACTTTTTTCATCAAATGCTCATCGACGAAAGGTCCTTTTTTAAGACTGCGTCCCATTTTTATATTTTCTCCTTTAAATATAGTACCACAGCGGCTTGCGCTCTCAACGAGCGCTACCGAGCTGGCGGATTATCTAGTGCTTAAGCGACTAGTTTTAAATTATTTCTCGTTGCGACGACGAACGATAAGTTTGTCAGATTTCGCTTTCTTGTTACGAGTTTTAAGACCAAGAGCAGGTTTGCCCCATGGAGTTGATGGTGCTTTACGACCAACTGGTGCTTTACCTTCACCACCACCGTGTGGGTGATCGTTAGGGTTCATTACAGAACCACGAACTGTTGGGCGGATACCTTTCCAACGGCTACGTCCTGCTTTACCAAGGTTCACAAGTCCATGTTGTTCATTTCCGACAACACCAACTGTTGCACGACAAGTTCCGAGAATCATACGAACTTCACCTGATTGAAGACGAACAAGAACGTATTTACCTTCTTGACCCAATACCTGAGCAGATGCTCCAGCAGCACGTACCAATTCTCCACCACGACCTGGTTTCAACTCGATGTTGTGGATCAAAGTACCAACTGGGATGTTAGCAAGTGGAAGAGCGTTTCCGACTTTGATATCTGCTTCTGGACCTGAAACGATACGTTGACCAACTTCAAGACCTTTTGGAGCGATGATGTACGCTTTCACACCGTCAGTGTAGTGTACAAGAGCGATGTTTGCAGAACGGTTTGGATCGTACTCGATAGTTTTAACAACTGCTTCAACGTTATCTTTGTTACGTTTGAAGTCAACCAAACGGTAGAGCGTTTGTGTCCACCACCTTGGTGACGAACAGTGATACGACCGTTGTTGTTACGACCAGCCTTGCTCTTCAAAGCAACAAGCAATGATTTTTCTGGTGTGCTTGTTGTGATTTCAGCGAAATCCAAAGAAGTCATATTACGGCGACCGTTTGTTGTTGGTTTATAAACACGAATTCCCACGATATTTCCTCCTTAGATTATTCAGCTTCAGCTGCAAACAACTCGATTGCTTTTGAATCAGCTGTAAGAGTGATGATAGCTTTTTTAGTTTTGTTAGTAAAACCAGTGTAACGTCCAACACGTTTAGCTTTAGGTTTTACGTTGATTGTGTTAACATTTGCAACTTTAACACCTTCGAAAGCAGCTTCAACAGCTTGCTTGATCAAAAGTTTGTGTGCACGAGTGTCAACTTCAAATACATATTTCCCTGCTTCAAGTTGAGCCATTGAGCTTTCAGTGATAACAGGTTTTTTGATAACATCATACAAATTCATTATGCAAGAACCTCCTCGATTTTAGAGATAGCTGCTTGAGTAACAAGAAGTTTGTCACTATTTGCGATGTCAAGAACACTTGCAGTTGTAGCAGTCGCAACTTTCACATTTGGAAGGTTACGAGCTGAGAGAGCTGCGAATTCGTTTCCTTCTTCAAGAATAACAAGGACTTTAGAATCGATGCTCAAAGCTGCAAGAACTTTTGCAAATTCAGCAGTTTTTGGAGCTGTAAATTCAAGAGAATCAACGGCTACAAATTTGTTTTCAGCAACTTTTTCTGAGTAAACAGATTTAAGTGCAAGGCGACGAACTTTTTGAGGAAGTTTGTACGCATAGCTACGTGGAGTTGGTCCGAAGACGATTCCACCACCACGCCATTGTGGAGAGCGGATAGAACCTTGACGAGCACGTCCAGTTCCTTTTTGACGCCATGGTTTGCGTCCGCCACCTGAAACAGCTGAACGATTTTTAACTGCGTGAGTTCCTTGACGAAGGCTAGCACGTTGGCTGATGATCACATCAAACACAACAGATTGGTTTGGTTCGATACCAAAGATTGCATCGTTAAGAACAACTTCGCCCGCTTGTTTACCAGTTTGGTCGAATAATGTTACATTTGCCATTTTGACTGTATTCCCCTTTCCTTATTATTTACCAGCTTTAACTGCTGACTTGATAGTGATAAGAGATTTCTTAGCACCTGGTACGTTACCTTTGATAAGGATAACGTTCTTTTCTGGAACAACTTGTACAACTTCAAGGTTTTGAATTGTTACACGGTCGCCACCCATACGTCCTGCAAGGTTTTTACCTTTGAATACGCGGTTAGGTGCAACAGGTCCCATAGAACCTGGACGACGGTGGTAACGAGAACCGTGAGCCATAGGTCCACGTGATTGTCCGTGGCGTTTGATAACACCTTGGAAACCTTTACCTTTAGATGTACCAGTTACATCAACAATGTCTCCAGCTGCGAAAGTTTCAACTGTGATTTCAGCACCAACTTCCAAGCCTTCAACGTTTTTGAATTCACGAATGAAGCGCTTAGGAGCCGTGTTAGCTTTTGCTACATGTCCTTTAGCAGGTTTGTTGCTCAATACTTCGCGTTTGTCATCGAAACCAACTTGGATAGCGTTGTAACCGTCTGTTTCAACAGTTTTAACTTGAAGGACAACGTTTGGAGTTGCTTCGATAACTGTTACAGGGATCAATTCGCCAGCTTCAGTGAAGATTTGAGTCATTCCCACTTTTTTCCCTAAGATTCCTTTTGTCATGAGAAAATAGTTCCTTTTCTATATTTTTTATTCAAAAAGTTTTTAACGAGCGTTTTTTATGCTCAAGGTATCAAGCTTTAAATTAAAGTTTGATTTCTACGTTTACACCACTTGGAAGATCCAATTTCATCAAAGCGTCAACTGTTTTTTGAGTTGGGTTGATGATATCGATCAAACGTTTGTGTGTACGCATTTCGAATTGTTCGCGAGAGTCTTTATATTTGTGAGTCGCACGAATAATTGTGTAGAGGCTACGTTCAGTTGGAAGTGGGATTGGACCTGCAACTTCTGCACCTGTACGAGTAGCTGATTCTACGATTTAGCAGCCGCTGTGTCAAGCGTACGGTGTTCGTAAGCTTTCAAACGGATACGGATTTTTTTGTTTGCCATCTTTTTCTCCTTTTCGTCTATTTAAGATAATAGGCTAGCTCCACAAGAAAACCGACGCGCGTTGCGTGGCAATGCAACCGAGCGTGTCGCAACCTCTCGCATCAAAGCTAAGGCTGTAATTTACAGCACCATAATAGAATAACACAAAGCCCCTGCGATTGCAAGGGATTTGACAGGATTTTTTTAATTTTTCGAATGAAACTGTTTTCTTATCGCTCCTTATCTCAAAAAAGCAAAAATGAAGAGCGAATTTTTATTTTTTCTTCTATATTATAGATACAGTTTATTATAGATACAGTTTCTGCAATTGTTTTTTTATTCTCTCTTCACTTGCTCGTAACTTTCTTTCCCGTCATTCAATTTATCCCAGATGATGACTTTGCCTTCTTTAAGTGATTTTTGTACATCGATAATTCGTTGATTGGAAGAGCCACGGAATTGAAGCATGAGATTACGCTTGCTTTTATCATACCGTCCATCAACCAAGATATCAATCAGTGACAAGAGTTCCAGTTTGTCTGGAGTCTCCAACATCATTTCTTCCCAAGTATAACCTGTCCAGGACCAGATGTCTTTATCTGGTAATTCCTTCCGAATGCGTTTTACGAGAGGCAAGAGAATACCCGTATTGAGGAAGGGTTCCCCTCCTAATAAAGTCAAACCTTGAACATAGGGTTGGGCTAGGTCTGCTATGATTTGTTCTTCCAACTCTGGGGTATAAGGTATGCCTGCATTAAAGGACCAGGTTGCTACATTGTAACAGCCATCACAGTGAAACATGCAGCCGGCCACATAAAGGGAATTGCGCACTCCTTCGCCATCGACAAAGTTAAAAGCCTTATAGTCAATGATGCGCCCTTGACTGAGTTCTTCACTCTTCCACTCGCCAGGCTTTGGTGTATTCCATGTCATCCTTCTACTCCAAGTCTATCCAATAGCGCTCCGTCCCGTTTCGAACATCCTCCAACTCCCCACCATTAGCTAAGATAACAGCTCGGCTTGCTGGATTTTCTGTGCTACATGTCACCAGAGCACGATGAATGTTCTTTTCTTTAGCCACTTGCAGACCTTGTCGGAGAGATTCTTTGGCGTAGCCCTTACCTCTTTCAGACGGTCGGATAGAATAGCCAATATGACCACCTACCTCCAGCAAATAGTCACTAAGACGCAATCTCAGATTGAGAAACCCTACGGCTTGTCCATCTCTCGAAAAAGCAACTAACTGAATATCAGGCACCCACCCTTCAGGCAAATTAATCCCCATTTCATGATTCTGATTACTTTCTAACCACTCTTCATAAACAAAATTCTCAGCATCCCAAAATCCGCCATCGTGGGCTGATTGGCTCTTTTCAAACTCTGCCATCATCTCTAAAACTGTTTCTTTATCTGCTAATCTTGGTCTGCGTAGTATCATTTTTACCTCCAATTAAGAGAAAAGCGAGAGGCAACTCTCACTTTTTCTTGTTTTTGTTTAAAAACTGTTCTCTAAGGCTAGCTACTCGGTCTTTTTTATTGACTCCACCCTTTGAATGTTTTTCGTGGAATCGTTGAACCAAGGCCTTGCCTTTATCATCTAATTGATATTTTCCCATGCTATCTCTTTCTAATTTCTTACTTCATGTCCTGCTGTTTTGATAGTAGAACCGTTCATGTGTTTGACACGCGCAGCAATTTCCTTGTGGCGTCCATTAACCATCGGACGCGCTTGTGGGTTCCCAAGATAGCCACAGGTCCGTTTAACCACATCTACTGTTTAGGATCGTTATTCCCACAGTTAGGACAAGCAAATCCTCTCTCTGTCGGTTCAAAATCTCCTTCAAAATCACACTTGTAGCAACGGTCAATCGGAGTATTGGTTCCGAGATAACCTACACGGTCATAAGCATAATCCCAAACAGCTTCCAAAGCCTTTGGATTTTGTTGGAGAACTGGGTACTCGCAGTAGTGGATAAAGCCACCAGATGCACCCGCTTCTGGGTAGACTTTCTCAAAGTCCAATTTTTCAAAAGGTGTTGGATTTTTGCGGACATCATAATGGAAGGAATTTGTGTAGTATTCTTTATCTGTAATATCTGGAATAGAGCCGAATTTCTCTGTATCCAAGCGGCAGAAGCGGTCTGTCAGACTTTCAGACGGCGTTGAATAGATAGAGAAATGGTAACCATATTGGTCAGACCATTCTTCTACTCGACGTTTCATATCGCGAATAATATCAAGTGTGAACTCTTTGGCTTCTGGATTATTTTCCCAATTATTACCAAAGAAGACTGTCGCTACCTCGTACAAGCCAATATATCCCAGAGAAATAGTTGCACGACGATTCTTAAAGAGTTGATCAACACTTTCTTCTTTTCCAAGACGACGTCCGAAAGCTCCATATTGATAAAGAATTGGAGCATTAGCTGGAGTGGCTTCCTTAGTTCTTTCCACACGGTAAACCAAGGCATCTTCCGCGATATTCATACGCTCATTGAAGATTTCCCAGAACTTGTTCATGTCTCCTTCAGACTCAAGAGCGATACGAGGAAGATTGACTGTCACAACTCCTAGGTTCATACGACCCGAATTGACTTCAACTCCATTTTCATCCTTCCATCCTTGAAGGAATGAACGGCATCCCATCGGAACCTTGAAAGAACCAGTCAACTCGACAATCTTATCATAAGACAAGACATCCGGGTACATGCGCTTAGTTGCACACTCAAGAGCCAACTGCTTGATGTCGTAGTTAGGTGAGCCTTCCTCTAAGTTAAGACCTCTTTTAAGAGTAAAGATGAGTTTAGGGAAGATGGCTGTTCGATGTTCCGAACCAAGCCCCTTGATACGAATGTTCAGAATTGCCTTTTGAATTTCACGTTCAAAACGACTGGTTCCTAGACCGAAACCAAGAGAGGTAAATGGCGTTTGCCCATTTGATGTAAAGAGGGTATTAATCTCGTACTCTAGAGATTGCATGGCATCATAGATGTCTTTTTGGGTTTTCTTCCAGGCATATTCTTGGCGCTTGTCAGGTAAGACCCACTCCTCCGCATCCTTGAGGTGCTTTTGGTAATTTTTCTCTGCATAAGGAGCCAAAACTTCATCAATACGGTCTGCTGAACAGCCCCCGTACTGGCTAGAAGCAACGTTGGCGATGATTTGTGAAATCTGTGCTGTCGCAGTTTGGATAGACTTGGGACTCTCTACTTCAGCATTCCCAATCTTAAAACCATTTTCCAACATGCCCTTGAAATCAATCAAGCAGCAGTTGGTCATAGGAGTGTAGGGGCTATAGTCCAAATCGTGATAGTGGATATCCCCTTTTTGATGGGCATTAGCTACATGCTTAGGAAGCATTTGAAGGCCGATTGATTTCCCCACAATCCCTGCTGTCAAATCACGCTGGGTATTAAAGACATCGCTGTCTTTATTGGCATTTTCATTGACAACTGCTTGATCTTTATTGAGAAGTTTATGAATGCTAAAGTTGATATCTGTCGCTTTTGAGCGCTCAAAATCCCGTTGGGTCCGATAAGTAATATACTCCTCGGCCAAGGCGTATTCTTTAGCTTCCAACAACTCGTGTTCTACGATGTTTGGATTTCGTAGATTTTTACACCTTGCGGGAAACGGCTATGAATCTCTTCAACGATACGTTCAACTAGGGTGTTAAGTCGCTTTTCAACCAAAGGGGTTACATCCATCACCTTTTCAGCAGCCTTATGAAGCGCTTTGTCAATCTTGTCTACATCAAAAATTACACGTCTGCCGTCACGCTTTTCAACGAATAAAGTCGGATCAGGGACAGCCTTCTCTTCCAATACAATCATATCCATACCCTTTTCTCAAATATAATATTGATTCTAAAAAGTATTATATCACTAAAAAAATAAAAATCAATATCTTGTGTTAAAAAATAAAATTTTTTTAAAATTACACAAGATATTGATAGTTTTTATTTTAATTTATAGAGTTTAAAATCTTTGAATTCACTTTGAACCGCTTGATAATTTTCAGCTAAAAGCTGCTCAACTTCTGTCCATAGGGTTGTTTTTGTATTTACTACAATCATCTTTGATTGATTATCTCGTAGATCATTTACAAGCTTGGTACGATTTTCAGCAAGTCCTGTATGCAATCTCGGTGATAACAACTGACTAGCAGCCAAGCGTTCACTTGCCTTATAACTACTTGTCTGATCATCCCAAACATAGATACGATCTGTAGCCTGCGTTTCCCCTTTAACCTTAGTTTCGATGGCTGTACGTTCTTGATATTGTTCTGCATGAAGTAAATATCGTGATACTACAGGTGCTAAGAATAGGTAAGCAAGAGCTAAAATTGGTAGATAGGCATTTCCTTTTACAAAAGTACCCCATACTGAAGTTTCTTCTCTAGATTGTCTACGACGATTGGCTCCTTCTGGTTTCTCTGAACGAATTCCAGCCAGTAAAAGAAGGGACAAGAAAGGAAGTAACTCCACCATACGACTGCCGTGGATTTGGTCTGTAGAAAAAATTTCTAAAACCAATACCAAAATAACAGCTATTGCAGCAAAGATTGATAAGACTGACTGTTTCAATGGCTTAGATTGGAAGAGACCTGTAAATGCCATCGTCAACGCTCCAAGAGCAATGGATAACAATCCATAGAAAAGGATATTGTCTAGCAATCCCGGGTTAGACGTAAAGTTCAAACTATCTACTGGGTAAAGTATTTGACTAATCGCATTTCCAAAACTGCCTTTATAAGCCGTGTAGTAACCAATTGGATAAAAGAAGATTGAAAAACCAAGGCCCGCAGCAAAAAATTGATAAAGGCCATGAGTCAATTTATTGCGCCCAACATTAAAAGCTGTTACTGCAAAAAACAAGACGAATGCAAACAAAACTGCAACCAAAGGCGCAAAGAAAAATGCTAGAGCCAAGCTAGCTCCAATACGCAAGAAACCTCTATCTTGGTTTGGTTCTGCCAAATAAGCAGACACTAAACTTAAAGCATAGAACAGGAATGGGAGAGCAAGAATAGTTGCATAGCCGCCACCAAAGCTAAGAGCACTAGCCAGGATATAAAAGACTGTCAACACTTGTTGTGATTGCTTATTTTGTCCTGTTAGATTGTAAGCCGAACGAAAAAGAAAGAATCCGGCACCTACTAAAGCCAACCAATTAAAGACGGCAAACAAAATAGTTCCCTGAGTTACATACTGTAAAAAGTAATAGAGGAGACCACTAGTTCCAAAATAATCTGTGTAGACGTCTCCGCTTTGGTGCATAGCCCATCCAATATAAAAATCCTGAGACTGCTCAGGACTTATCAATCCTAAGAAGAAGGGGAGGATTACGGACACAAGTACCACTAGGGTACTCAAAATGAGGATATAAAAAAATGGTAAGCGGGCAGGTTGACGAGTCTCAACCTCGAGTTGCTCCTCATTCTCTACTGAATCATCCTGGATTCCCATCCAAGTTGGAGTTGGTTCGTCTTCTAATCTACCATATACACTCATACATTCTCTCCTATATTTTAATTTGTTCTAGTATATCAAAAAGTCTAGTTCTTGTCAGCCTGTGGCGGACGTTTACTCAACTTTTCAGACAAGGACGCAAAGCGTTCGACCTCATAAAAACGGTGATATGAAGCTTTTTTATAGTGCGCTAAAAAAGTTTTTTCTTCTCCTGTGAGCATTACCATTTCTCCTTTTCTTTTTTATTCGAAAAAAGAAGAAAAATCTAAAAAGGCTGAATTCCCAAAAAGAGAATTCAGCCTTTTGTTTTTAATCAGCTTTCTTTTCTAAATTTTTTGAAATGCTTCGATTCTTGCCTTCTAGATACACCATAAGAATGGAGATATCTGCCGGATTTACCCCAGATATACGGCTGGCTTGGCCAATGGTTTCTGGATTGATGAGTTTGAACTTCTGGCGCGCTTCTGTCGCAATAGAGTCAATGTCATCCCAGTCGATGTTGGCTGGAATGCGTTTTTCTTCCATACGCTTCATCTTGGCAACCTGATCCATGGCTTTTGAAATGTAGCCTTCGTACTTGATTTCTGTTTCAATTAATTCGATAATCTTGTCATCTAACTCTTCAGCAGCAGGCCCGATAAAGGCCACCACATCTTGGTAAGAGACTTCTGGGCGACGGAGAAATTCCTTGGCTGTCACGGCATCAGTCAATGGCTTGAATCCCATCGCTTCAACCTTAGCGTTCGTTTCCTTGACTGGCTTGAGTTTGATACTGTCTAAACGCTTCATCTCATTGTCAAATTGGTTTTTCTTGATTTCAAAACGAGCCCAACGTTCATCGTCAACAAGACCAACCTCTCGACCAATCTCAGTCAAACGCATATCCGCATTATCATGACGGAGGATGAGACGGTATTCTGCACGACTGGTCAAGAGACGGTAAGGTTCAATGGTGCCCTTGGTCACCAAGTCGTCTATCATGACCCCGATATAACCGTCGCTGCGCTTCAAAATCAACTCAGGTTTGCCTTGGATTTTCAAAGCAGCATTGATACCAGCGATAATTCCCTGACCAGCAGCTTCTTCATAACCTGACGTTCCATTGGTCTGACCAGCTGTGAAAAGTCCTGATATTTTCTTGGTTTCCAGAGTCGCACGCAACTGATGTGGCAAGACCATGTCATACTCAATGGCATAACCCGTACGCATCATCTCTGCATTTTCCAAACCTTTGATAGAATGAACAAGCTCGCGTTGCACATCCTCAGGAAGACTGGTCGAAAGCCCTTGGACATAAACTTCCTCTGTATTGCGACCTTCGGGCTCAAGGAAGAGTTGGTGGCGTTCTTTGTCCGCAAAGCGTACAATCTTATCCTCAATTGACGGACAGTAACGAGGTCCCACTCCCTTGACCACACCTGTAAACATAGGTGCACGGTGGAGGTTGTTTTGGATAATCTCATGACTGGTACCATTGGTGTAGGTCAACCAGCATGGAACTTGGTCTTTAACATAATCCTCATCACGTGAAGTGTACGAGAAGTGATTTGGTGCCTCGTCTCCTGGCTGGATTTCTGTCACATCATAGTTGATAGAAGAGGCCTTGACACGTGGAGGGGTCCCTGTCTTGAAACGACCGATTTCAAGCCCCAATTCCTTGAGATTATCAGCTAGGTTTATAGAAGCTAGACTATGGTTAGGACCTGACGAATACTTGAGGTCTCCGATGATAATTTCCCCACGGAGGGCTGTTCCTGTCGTCACGATAACGGCCTTGGCAGCATATTCCTGATGGGTCGCTGTACGAACACCGACAACCTTGCCATCTTCCACCAAAATCTCATCAATCATGGTCTGACGAAGGGTCAGATTCTCTTGATTTCAACCGTTTTGCGCATTTCCTTAGAGTAAAGCTCCTTATCAGCCTGCGCACGAAGGGCACGGACAGCTGGCCCCTTCCCAGTGTTAAGCATCTTCATCTGGATGTAAGTCTTATCAATGGTCTTGGCCATTTCGCCACCAAGGGCATCTACCTCACGCACGACAATCCCCTTGGCAGAACCACCAATAGACGGATTACATGGCATGAAAGCCAACATTTCAATGTTGATAGTCGCAAGCAAGACCTTGCAACCCATACGGCTAGCAGCTAGGGAAGCTTCAACCCCCGCATGTCCCGCACCGATTACAATAATATCGTATTCTTCCGTAAAATTATAAGTCATTTTCTCTCCTATTCTTCAAGATGAATGTGTCTTAGTTGGCCGTCCCAATCTGGTAGGGCTGTCTTTAAAAAGGATGGCACTAGCTGGATATCCTCAAGCTTATCCAAATCAATCCATTCGCAGGGCTGCGTTTTCTCATCTTCCTGCATGGTCAATGGGGCATCCTCAAGCAAATCCACCAGATAATGAAACTCGATGTTGTGATAATAGACACCGTCTTGTTCAAAACGATTTTCAACCACAAAAGCTAGTTCCCCAGCTTGAGCTTTGACACCCAGCTCTTCTTTCACTTCACGAATTACAGCCTCTTCCGTTCTTTCGCCGACTTGGATAGCACCACCAATCGTATAAAAACCATCCTCATCTTCTACCACTAACAACTTGCCATCTTCTACAATCAGAGCGGTAGTCCTAACTCCAAAGACCGTATTCTCTATTTTGGTACGAAAATCTTGCTGAGTCATTTTTATCCCTTCCCTTAAACGACACAAAAACAGTCAAAACTCCAAAGAAGTGCAGGACAAAAAAGCCTGCAACATCCATGAGCTTTGACCATCATTTCTATTGCTGTTATTATTGTAGCAAATTGAGCAAATTTGTCAATCTATATGTACTGACACACCTTGCCGTCACGGTAAGCATTATCAATCAAACCACCACCGAGACACTCTTCGCCGTCGTAAAAGACAACTGCCTGTCCTGGTGTGATTGCGCGCTGTGGTTCTGCAAAGATGACCTCTGCCTTGTCTCCTTTGACATGAACCGTCACCTTAGAGTCAGGTTGACGATAGCGGAATTTAGCCGTACATTCGAGCGTAAACTCCTCTGGCATGTCACGAGTAAAGTGAACTTGACTAGCCTCTAGGCTGGTTGACATGAGCGAGTCGTGGTAGAAGCCTTGTCCGACATAGAGGATATTCTTGCTGAGGTCTTTTCCGACAACGAACCACGGCGCATTGTCACCACCGTGTTGGCCACCGATACCCAGTCCGCCACGCTGACCGATTGTATAGTACATAAGGCCTGCATGCTCACCCATATCACGTCCATCTACGGTCATCATGCGACCTGGCTGGGCTGGCAGGTAGTTGCTGAGAAATTCTTTAAAGTTCTTTTCTCCAATAAAGCAAATCCCTGTTGAATCTTTTTTCTTAGCAGTCGCAAGACCTGCTTCTTCTGCTAGTCTGCGAACTTCAGGCTTTTCCAAATGTCCCAATGGAAACATAGTCTTTTGGAGTTGTTCTTGCGAAAGTTGGCTGAGGAAATAGGTCTGGTCCTTGCCATTGTCCACGCCACGAAGCATATGAACAATCCCATCCTCATCACGCGCCACACGGGCATAGTGCCCAGTCGCTACATAGTCTGCACCCAAGGTCATAGCATAGTCCAAAAAGGCCTTGAACTTGATCTCCTTGTTGCACATCACATCTGGATTTGGCGTGCGCCCTGCACGATATTCCGCTAGGAAATACTCAAAAACGCGGTCCCAGTACTCTTTTTCAAAGTTGACAGAGTAGTAAGGAATACCTAGTTGGTCTGCTACCGCAGCCACATCCTTGTAATCTTCGGTCGCTGTACAGACGCCGTTTTCATCTGTGTCATCCCAGTTCTTCATGAAGATACCAATCACGTCATAGCCCTGCTCTTTTAGCAAGAGAGCTGTCACCGACGAATCAACACCACCACTCATCCCCACGACAACACGTGTTTTAGAGTTATCACTCATGGTAAGTCTCCCATCTATTCGTTTATTCACGATTGAAGGTCGTGTTTGCTTTACGATTGAAGGTCGTTTGAGCAGTTTTCATTATAACATGCTTGGATAGAGAAGACAAGGAAGATGCTGACAAACCTAGCCACCTCTTTTATAAATACATGAAGATAGGATACAAAAGAAATTAATTCATCCCTAAACCTCTATTCTCTTTAAAAACTTATTTTTAAAATCAACTAAAAATGATATACTGTTATAAGGAGGAATACGCATATGATTCCTTACATACATCATCATCCATGTGCGTAAAATAAAACGATTGTGAACAACTACAAAGATATTCTAAAATCAAAAAATACCATTTTTACTATTATAATTGTTGCAGGGTTTGGACTTTTGACAGGCTTAGTCCTTCATCAAGAAAAAATCCAAGCAGAGAGAGGGAACGTTGCTCTCATCAAACAACAAAAAAATCAACAAGATGTCGAACAAGTAAAAAACGCCATTAAAGACTTTAATATCGATTCTGAAACCATTATAGAAGATTGGAAAAAAATTCAAGAATTAAAACCAACTACTGATGAAGGCAAAAAGACATTAGCAGACTTTCTCGCTTCTACTGCCGATAAAGTCACAAATCATTATAGTGAAAAAGCTTTGAAATTAGATATAAAGGATTCTGATAGCCAGTTTCAAGATAAACAAACACTTGAGACAGCCATCACTTCCTTGCAAAAAATAATAGACATCATTAAAAACATTAATTCTGCCAGCGACCAAGCTGCTCTTGAAGAAAAGATAAAACCAATTCAAGAACTAATCTCTAAATTCCAAAAACAAGTTGAAGTCTTGACCAAAAAAGAAGAAGAAAAAACTACCCAAACAGAAACGACTACTAGAGATGCCGGAATAGAAGCCAGCCGTTCAGAAGATAGTAGCTATATTCAAAGCTATCCAGAAACAAATGGAAGCATATCTAATTCCCAAGCACCTGCAGCTGAGCAGTCTTCATCTGGTAGTACTAGTAGTGGAGGAGATAATGGCGCTAATACAGGAGGTCAAACTGCTGATTCTTCAGGTTCTCAATCAGAGTCTAATAGCGTTACAACCAGTTCGTCTAACTAATAATCTAGATGGCGAAATCCCATAAACTTGTAAGCCCTCAACACCAATGTTTATAATGATCTCTCATCAAATGCAAACACACACAAAAAGAGCCTTAAACGGCTTTTTTTAGGGCTCTATGATATTTGTAGTAGGTAAATTCCCTATAGATATTATGGAGCCAATTATTGATAAAAACTCTAGTCATCTTCGTCTCTATAAAAATATTTTCTATACACTCTTGATAATATCAAAATTAATGCCCATATCGTACTTAGAGCTATAATAATAGAATTTATTAGATTTATTTTAGTATATCCAATCACTAGTCCAATTATTGGACTAGTAGGCATGTTTAGATATAATAAAAATGATAAAATATGATGTTGCTACTGAATCTCTCAACTCTTTATCTTTGCAATAGTGATAAGTTACTTTGCAAACAGCTTTGCTACACTCTCTTGGAGGAAGCAAAAATAAGCAAACAGTATGACACGCTTGCGTTTTCCTATATTCGTATAGGCATTTGTACTAATGATGCTCAGTTGGTACAAAATGGACTCTCTTTAGCTAAGCTAGTAGAAGATGAACACTTACTAACAGAACTAGAGCGAGAAGTTGATATCTTTGTAAACAAAAAAGAAAGTCATTGAGACTTTCTTTTCTATATCTTCTTAGTACCAACCGTTGTTAAGCCAGAAGTTCTTAGCAGCTGTCCATGAACCGTAACGTCCTGCAACATAAGCATCTGCTACACGTTCTTGGTTTTCAGCTGAGTAGTCACCGTTCAAGTAAGAATCTGTTAATTGGTAACGTCCGATGTAACGTCCGTTTGTAGCTGTGTAGCTACCACCTGATTCTTTTTGAGCGATCCATTCTTTCGCTTCTGCTTCAGATCCGCTTACAGTTGCAGCTGGAGCTGAGTAGCTCTCTGCTGCTACAGGTGCTGGAGCTTCATAAGTTGCTTCATATGTAGTTTCTTCTACAGCAGTTTCAGCAACTGCAGGAGTTTCTTCAACTTCTGCTACAGGCGCTTCTGTTGTTGTAGTTTGGGCAACTGGAGCTTCCCCATCGATAACCAATACTTGGTCAATAAAGATAAGGTCAACATTTTTAATGTTGTTCAATTTAGCTAATTTTTCAACTGTTGTGTTGTATGTCTCAGCAATTTCTGAAAGAGTGTCTCCAGGTTTAACTGTATAAGTTTTTGTTTCTTGTGCAAAAGTTAGCGATGGTGCAAGGAAAGCAAGAACAACTGCAAATCCTGCAAGTTTAGACTTCATGTTAAATTTCATTTAAAAAAGTTCTCCTTTTTTCTTATACTACCATGATACCTTTCTAATGTTACTATTTGTTAACGAAATTGTGTAGAAATGTTACAAAACTGTGATTTATTTACTTAAAAAAGCCGCTTTTTGTTACAAAACCCTTGTTATTAAAGCTTTTTAATCTTTTTATATATTTCAGAATGTAAATAAGCACTTACATCTAAACTTTGCTATAATAGAAGTAAGAATCTTTTTAAGGGGAAACAGATGCAATCACTTCGTTTTCAATCTGTCTTTGATATCATTGGACCAGTCATGATTGGGCCGTCTAGTAGTCATACGGCAGGAGCTGTCCGTATCGGTAAAATTGTTTCATCTATCTTTGATGACACTCCAACCGAGGTCGAATTTCAGCTTTTTAACTCTTTTGCAAAAACCTATCGTGGACACGGAACAGACCTTGCCCTTGTAGCTGGTATTTTGGGAATGGATACGGATGATCCTGAAATCCCAAACAGTTTAGAAATTGCCCACAAGCGTGGCATTAAAATCGTATGGACCATCCAAAAAGGACAGTAATGCTCCCCATCCAAATACCACTAAAATCACTGTTAAGAACGATCGTAAGACTATCAGCGTAACAGGAATTTCAATCGGCGGTGGAAATATTCAGGTGACAGAATTAAATGGCTTTTGCCATATCTCTCAACATGAACACCCCTACCATCATCATCGTTCATCAAGATGTTCCTGGTATGATTGCTCATGTGACAGAAGCTCTTTCTCGCTTTGATATCAACATCGCCCAAATGAATGTCACTCGAGAAAAAAAGCTGGCGAGAAAGCAATCATGATCATTGAGGTTGATAGTCGCAACTGTGAAGAATCTATCGAAGAGATTCGAAAAAAATTCCTCATTTGCACAATGTCAATTTCTTTCAATAGGAGAAAATATGTTTTACTCTATCAAAGAATTAGTCGAACAAGCCGAACTTGATTTCCAAGGAAACGTTGCTGAGCTCATGATTAGGACTGAGTATGAGCTAACTGGTCGTGAGCGTGAGGAAGTTCTCCTCCTCATGGAACGTAACCTCGGAGTCATGAAAGCTTCCGTCGAGCTTGGTCTAAGCGAAAAGAAATCTCGTAGTGGTTTAACAGGCGGTGACGCTGCAAAGCTAGACCACTACATCAAAAAAGGAAAGACCTTATCAGACTTCACTGTCTTGTCTGCTGCTCGTAACGCCATTGCCGTTAATGAGCACAATGCCAAGATGGGCCTTGTTTGTGCAACACCAACCGCAGGTAGTGCAGGTTGTCTTCCCGCAGTTCTCACATCCGCTATTCAAAAACTGAATCTAACTCATGAACAACAACTAGATTTCCTCTTTGCTGCTGGTGCTTTTGGGCTCGTCATTGCTAACAATGCTTCTATCTCGGGAGCTGAAGGTGGTTGCCAAGCAGAAGTGGGTTCAGCTTCAGCCATGAGCGCCGCTGCCCTAACCCTAGCTGCAGGTGGAAGTCCTTATCAAGCTAGCCAGGCTATCGCCTTCGTTATCAAAAACATGCTCGGTCTTATCTGCGATCCAGTGGCAGGTTTGGTTGAAGTTCCATGTGTTAAGCGTAATGCCATGGGAGCAAGCTTCGCCTTCATCGCAGCTGATATGGCTTTAGCTGGCATCGAATCAAAAATCCCAGTTGACGAAGTTCTTGATGCCATGTACCAAGTAGGCTCTAGTCTCCCAACTGCCTTTCGTGAAACTGCCGAGGGTGGCCTCGCAGCCACTCCGACAGGTCGTCGTCTTCAAAAAGAAATCTTCGGCGACTAATTTCAAGATTACTAGGAGAATCAATGTCATCCTTATCAGCCATCTTTTTCGACTTAGATGGAACCCTTGTGGACAGCTCTATCGGTATTCACAATGGTTTCACCTATACCTTTGACCAACTTGGAGTCCCTAGTCCAGACGCAAAAACTATCCGTGGTTTTATGGGTCCTCCACTGGAGACTAGTTTTGCTAGTTGCCTCTCGCCCGATCAGATTGAGCTAGCTATTCAGCTATATCGCTCCTATTATAAGAAAAAAGGAGTTTACGAAGCCCAGCCATTTCCACAAATCAAGGAACTACTCGCTGAACTAGCTCAACAATATCCTCTCTATATCACGACAACAAAAAATACTCCGACAGCAGTCCATATGACAACTCATTTTGAAATCGATCATTTCTTTGGCGGCATCTATGGTTCAAGTCCTCAAGCAGTGCACAAGGCAGATGTCATCCGTCAAGCTTTGGCAAGTCATAACTTGGACCCAGAAAAAGTGGTTCTTATCGGAGATACTAAGTTTGATATGATTGGCGCCCAAGAAACTGGCCTTAAAAAACTAGCTGTTACTTGGGGATTTGGTGACGAGAAGGACCTCATGACCTATCAACCTGACTGGGTCGCTCATCAACCAGTAGACATTTTACGTCAACTACAATCGAAAACCTAAATAAAAACACTCCAATTAAATTGGAGTGTTTTTTAGTTTGTTCTTGCTTTGACCTGGCATTTATTAGCTAGTTGCTTCCTTAGTTGGCATTGCAAGTAAGATTAAAAGGGTAACACCTTCTAGCGAAAGCACAGGAAGAAAGATAAAACCGCTTAAGATAGCTAGCAATGGAATCAATTCGAAAAAAATAAAAGCCCAATGGAGGCCTGCATCTCTTAAACGACGAACTTTTAGAGCAAGGCTAGGAATAAATAACACCATAAATAAAATGATATAAAGACTTAAGATGGCTACGCCTGAAATTGGGTCTACTTCTTTTCCGTCATTCAAAATCATTTGAAAATAGATAATATAAAGTGGGATACAAAAGACATTATTCATCAACCAAACCCACCAAAAATCCGGACGCGTTGAACGGCCTGTGAAATCTAAAAACCCTTTAAAGAAATTTTTATAAGCGTTAATCATAGGATACTCCTAATTATATGTTAAACAAGACCTAAGAACTACCAAACAGAACTCAAACATAAAACGAAAACCTCTTAGTTCTTATCTGATTCTTCGAACGGTGTATCTTCGATGACTTCTTCGATTTTGACTGTTTGAGGTTCACTATAGTTGACCACTTCAGTCTCTTTTGTTGGCATAGCGAATAGGATCAACAGAGCAATTCCTCCCATTGGAGCGAAGCGAAGGAAGATAAAGGCCCAGTGGAAACCAGCGTCACGCAAACGACGAACTGACAAAGCTAGAGTCGGCACCAAGATTGCTAGGTAGAAAACTGCATAAATAATGGCAACTAAACCAAAAAACATGAAAGCTGCTTCGCTGGCTGAATCGCTCACTGAATCCATCACGGCACTAAGAAATACAGTGTAGAAATAGATAATCCAGAAAGGAATAGAAAGGATAAAGTTTCCTAACCAAACCCACCAGAAGTCTGGACGTGTTGAACGACCAGTGAACTCTGCATATCCCTTAAAGAAATTTTTATACGCGTTAATCATATGATACTCCCATTTTTTGTTTTACTAGTAGATACTGTACAGTTATAGAACACTCCCAAATCTAGTAAAAGACCTGGGAGTGTTAGCCAATTATTCGACAAGACTGAAAATTCTTCGTCCTTGTAGCATTCTTCAGATAGTTGAACTTATATTTAATCCTTTGTCGGCATAGCTAGGAGTACCATAAGAGCGATACCTCCAACAAATGGAACAAATGCTACGAAAATGAGTGCCCAATGGAAACCAGCATCACGCAAACGACGAACTGTCAATGCAAGTTGAGGCAAGAAAAGTGCCAGACCAAAAATGAAATAAATAAATATGAAAAGACCCAAAGTCATAATAGCAGCTTCGCTATCTGGATTTGCTATTGCACTACCATAGACTATGTAAAAAGGAATAGCAAGGATGAGGTTTGCCAACCCAATCCACCAGTAATCAGGACGTGTTGAACGTCCAGAGAAATCTACATAACCTTTAAAGAAATTTTTAATTGCGTTAATCATATGATACTCCCAATTTTTATTTTACTGTACAGTTATAGAACACTCCCAGATCTAGTAAAAGACCTAGGAGTATTTAGGATCTAGCTTTACAATCTTAAAAGATCTTATCAACTAGAGATGCTTTAACAATTTTACTTTAGTTCTTGTCTGTTTCTTCAAATGGTGAGACTTCTTGAGCTTCAACTGCCTCTACAACTTCTATAACTTCTTCAGCTTCTTCAGCTTGAACTTCTTTTACTTGGTTCATAACTGGAGTTGCTTCTTCCTTTGTCGGCATAGCTAGGAGAACCATAAGAGCGATACCTCCAACCATTGGAATAAAGGTAACAAAGATGAGTGCCCAATGGAAACCAGCGTCTCGTAAACGACGAACTGTCAAAGCAAGTGACGGCAAGAAAATTGCTAGCCCAAAAATAAAATAGATAATAGCGGTAAAGCCCAAAGTAATAAGAGCGCTCTCGTTTCGTGAGTTAGCCAGAGCATTTCCGTATGCTGAGAAGAAAGGAATATAAAGAATCATATTTCCAAGCCAAACCCACCAGTATTCTGAACGTGTTGAACGGCCTGCAAAATCTACATAGCCTTTAAAGAAACTTTTATAAGCGTTAATCATAAGATACTCCCTATTATTGTTATTTATCATATTTTACCATATCTGTTCACTTAGAGCAAATGTATTTAAAATTAGCTGAAAATTCCTCTAAATATAGAAAAAAGATATTACCTGTCACCTCCACTTAAAGAAGATTTGACGGATAATACCTTATTTTTTATATTTAATCCACATGTGTTGTTTCATTAGCAAAAGCTATGATTGCTCTCTTCAATTCAGAACCCTGCAAGGTACGGAATTCTTCAATCTTCTGATCGATCATCTCAAGAGGCATGACATTTACTTTACCAACAAAGATCTTGTCCATTACTTGATTGTCAACTAGTTCAGTTGATACCAGTAATTCTTCGTATAGTTTTTCACCTGGGCGCATACCTACTTCTACGATTGGAATTTCATTCTCAGTATGACCACTAAGTAGAACCATTTTCTTAGCCAGATCGTAAATGCGAACAGGTTTACCCATATCAAGGATAAAGACTTCTCCGTCCTTGGCATAAGCACCCGCATGAATCACCAAACGACTAGCTTCTGGAATGGTCATAAAGTAACGGGTCATACGGAAATCGGTAACTGTTACTGGTCCGCCTTCAGCAATCTGACGTTCAAAGACAGGAATTACACTACCACGACTACCCAGTACATTCCCGAAGCGAACCGCACAGTAGGTAGATTGGCTACGTTGATTAAATCCAGTTACAATCAATTCAGCAACACGTTTAGTAGCTCCCATTACGTTTGGTGGATTAACGGCCTTATCTGTCGAAATCATAACCATTTTAGGAACTCGAGCAGCGTCAACCGCTCTAGCAACATTATAAGTTCCAAGAATGTTGTTCTTAAAGGCTTCTTTTGGATTGCGCTCCATCATCGGAACATGCTTATGGGCTGCAGCATGGTAAACAATGGCTGGCTCGTACTGTTCGAAAACTTGAAGTAAACGATCGTAATCTTGAATATCGGCAATGACAGGAACAAAATCAATTCCCTGGAACTTGCGAATCAACTCATGGTAAATCAGATAAATAGAGTTTTCTCCATGACCGAGCAAAATGACACGTTCAGGATTGAAGCGACTGATTTGACGGCAAATTTCTGAACCAATTGAACCTCCGGCACCAGTTACTAAGATGGTTTTACCAGTGATTTCAGAACCCAGACATGATTCATCCAGCTGAATCTCTTTACGTCCCAACAGGTCCGTGATATCAATTTTCTGGAAACCACCTGCTTGAGGCTGGATACCTTGTACAACCGACTCAATCATCGGCATCTTAAAGCATTTTACACCGATATGGTTACACATTTGTAGGATTCGTTCGTATTCAGATGGATCTAGAGACGGAATCGCAACGATAACTTTTTCAACTCTGTAGCGTTTAGCCAATTCTGGTAGATCATCATAAGACCCCAAAACTGGGATTTTCCCAAGTTTTTGTCCTTTTTTCTTTTCATCATTATCCAAAATCCCAACTAGTTCAAGATCACTAGTAGGATGTTGGTAGCTGTTCATAAAGAGCGCGCCACCATCACCAGCACCAATCAAGAAGGTACGACGGTGCTCTCCATCTCCATTTCCCTTTTTACGTCTTGAGTAAATCAACTGCCAAGTGATACGAGGAAGTAGAATCAAGAAAGTTGTTAATAGGATAAAGAGTACGATAAAGCGGATAGAAAAGAGTGGCAAGAAAGCATAGCAGATCACATAAGATAAGATACTACTGATGGTCACTCCGAAGAAATCTTCATGAAATCTGTGATTTTACTATAGCGACTAATGCTAGCGTTAAGCCCCCAGAATCCAATCATCAGTTGGTAGAAAAGGAAGGTTAGACCTGTGTAAATAACATAGTCTACCGGGGTTGGATTAATCAAGCCATAAAATAGAATATAGGAAACAATAATTGATAAGACCATACTGGCAATATCAAAAAAGCCCCAAAAAATTTGTTTCTGTTGTTTATTTAATACTTCAACCAGATCAATGACGTAATCTGTTATTTTTTTATTCATGTGAATGGTATCCTCCTACGCAGAATCACATTTTCTAGAAATGATAAGAGATAATTTTAAAATCCTATCAGCTAGGCATTACTTGCTTTTTCTTAGAAGTTTTAAAAATATAAACTGTCGCACAAAGCCTGGACACAGAGCAACGACAACCTGAATTAAAACACTTTTCAGGTATTCACCATAAGAAATCTGTCCACGCGCGTGCATTCTTTTACGTGCTTGGCGATAGAGCTTGAGATAGCGAAGACCTCCACGGCGTTCAAACATCCCTGCTCCCACTCGTACCTTACATAGGATTTGATCCACATTTCCAGTTCGAGCTCCAGCGCTAATCATATTAAGCCAGAGAAGATCATCCTCCATATAAAGGCCATCCTCATAATTACCAGCCTTGAGCACCATTTCTTTTTTTAAACATAACAGTCATGTGATTAAAGGCGCTTCTCATACGCTGGTAGGCAACGATATCCTCATGCTTAATCGGCACATGACGGTAAGATACAATCTCGTCTGGTTGATCGATAAATTCTGCAATATGACCACCCAGCAAATCCAAATTCTCTGTTTCCATCAATTCGAACTGTTGTTCGAAACGGTCTTCGACAGCAATATCATCTGTATCCATACGAGCAATGACGTCATATTGGCACTGTAAGACGCCATACTGAAGCGCTAAACCTAAGCCACGATTTGCTCAAGTGGGCAACGTTTGATTGGAATGCTAGACTGTGCTTCCAATTTCTCCAAAACTTGATAGAGCTCAGGTGTCAGCGGACCATCTTCGACGATGACCACCTCGCTAGGTTTGAGCGTTTGATGTATGATACTCTCTACCGCCTCTTCTAGAAAGACTGGGTTTTCTTTAACATAGACTGACATCAAGACGCTAAATTTACGATTTTCAGACACAGTACTTCTCCAATGTATAGATTTTCTTTCACTATTTTATCACAATTTTTCAGACTTTCCTATTTTTATTTGAATCCCAGAAAAAAACTAGTAAATAGATTGTCCTTTTTTACTGTAAATTCTTTCGGCTAAGTAGCGGATCGCAGCAGGCCAGCTTGACATCTATAGGAAAAAAACTTAAAATAAGCTGTTATCTAAATCAGCTTATTGAGGTTCACATGAAAAAACGATCACTCTTTTTTATTCTAGGAATTATCTTAATCGGAGCGGTCTTAAGAGCTCCTTTCACAGCTTTGCCAACTATTTTAGGTGACATTGCTCAAGGTTTGGGAGTTGAAGTCAGTTCACTTGGTGTTTTGACCAGTCTCCCTCTTTTGATGTTTGCCCTCTTCTCCTCTTTTGCGACCCGTTTGGCTCAAAAGATAGGACTCGAGCACCTTTTCACCTATAGTCTTATCGTATTGACCATCGGTTCAGTGATTCGTATCTTTAATCTTCCTCTACTCTATCTGGGAACTTTACTCATCGGAGCAAGTATTGCCATCTTTAACGTGCTCCTTCCTAGCGCCATTCAGGCCAACTATCCACAAAAGATTAGCTTCCTGACAACAGTATATGTGACTTCCATGGGAATCGCAACAGCTCTTGCTTCCTATCTCTCTGTTCCCATTACTCAGGCGACCTCTTGGAAAGGTTTAATTCTTTGCCTATCCTTTGTCTGCCTACTCACTTTGGGTGTCTGGTTGCCCAATCATGGTCACAATCATTTTCTAGAAGGACATGAGAAAAAACAAAAGAAAGAGAACATCCTAAGAGACAAGCAAGTTTGGGCTATTATTGTATTCGGTGGGCTCCAATCCCTGCTCTTTTATACCAGTATGACCTGGTTACCAACCATGGCCATCAGTGCAGGACTATCTCATACAGACGCTGGTCTTCTGGCTTCTATCTTTTCACTAATCAGTATCCCCTTCTCGATGACCATTCCAAGTTTAACAACTCGTTTGTCCAATCGTCACCGTCAAATCATGCTGACAGTCATCTCTCTAGCTGGAATGCTTGGAATTGTTATGCTCCTATACCCGAGCAAGAGTTTCCTTTACTGGTTAGTAGCGCATCTCTTGATCGGTACTGCCTGTAGCGCTCTTTTCCCTTATCTCATGGTTTGCTTCTCTATCAAAACTAGCTCTCCTGAAAAGACAGCCCAATTATCTGGGCTTGCCCAAACAGGTGGTTACATCCTGGCAGCCTTTGGACCAACTCTCTTTGGTTATAGCTTTGACATCTTCCATTCTTGGATACCAGCTGTACTGGCTCTTTTAATGATTGATATTATCATGACAATCTCCCTCTTTATGGTAGATCGAGCGGATAAAATCCTCTAAAAAGATTTTTGGGATTTGCCACAAATAAATACACTTTGAAAGCCAGACTGAGTCTGGTTTTTTTGTATGAGTATATGTTTAAAAAGCATCATACATATACTAGGAGAAAAATATGGTTTTTGATATAATAAAATATGTAAAAACTAATTATGAAACGAAAAGGCAGATTAGTTTTAACTAGCAAAAATTACTATTTCAAGGTGAGGGCATAGTATGGATGAACAGAAATATAATTTGGAACAAAGTATAGCAGAGTTGGATAATCTCGTTGATATAGCGACTAAAGAAACAGACTCCCCTGACTTTACACTTATTACGGAAAAACTTAAAGCATTACCGGAGAATTTCCCAGAATCTGAAAATCTTGCAGAGGCATATGCTAGAGTTTTAGTGAAGCTATCAACGATGCAAACTACCGAAAAGGATCAAGTGTTTACCATCGAAAAAGTACGAACTTTATATAAAGAATTCCCTGATTCTCCGGACATTGCTTTATCGTGTGCTAGAGCTTTAGTCAATCTATCAGCTAAAAAGACTAAAACTGAAGAAATTGCTGAGATTGCTCATGAAATTAAAGATATTTTCAAAACATTCAATGAGCCTCAGGACATTGCTTTATCGTATGCTATGGCTTTAGCTAATTTATCAATTAAACAGACTGAATTAGAAGAAGTTACTAAAACTGCTCAAAAAATTAAAGATATTTTCAAAAAGTTCAATAAGGCACAAGGTATTGCTTTACAGTATGCTAGAGCTTTAGTTACTCTATCTGCTAAAAAGACTGAAGCTGATGAAATTGCTGGAATTACTCAAGAAATTAAAGATATTTTCAAAACATTCAATGAGCCTCAGGACATTGCTTTATCGTATGCTATGGCTTTATTCAATCTTTCAAACAAGCAAAATGATATCAACGATCGTAAAGAAACTATATCTACATTAGAAGACTTATCATTAGGGTTTCAAAATTCTCAAGACATTGCTTTACGGTATGCTAGCGCCTTATTCAATCTTTCAAACAACCAAAATGATATCAACGATCGTAAAGAAACTATATCTAAACTAGAAGACTTATCATTAGGGTTTCAAAATTCTCAAGACATTGTTTTACGGTATGCTATGGCTTTGGCTAATTTATCAATTAAACAGACTGAATTAGAAGAAGTTGCTGAAACCGCTCAGAAAATTAAAGATATTTATATAAAGTTCAACAAGCCTCAAGATATTGCTTTACAGTATACTTCAGCTTTAGTCAGTTTATCAGATAAACAGTCCAAAGCTGAAGAGATTGCTGGAACTACTCAGAAAATTAAAGATATTTACAAAAAATTTAATGAGCCTCAAGGTATTGCTTTGCGGTATGCTATGGCTTTAGTCTACCTATCTGATAAACAGACTAAATCTGATGAAATCGCTAAAACTACTCAGAAAATTCAGGTCATATACGAAAAGTTCGAGAAGCCTGAGAACATCGCTTTATCGTATGCTACAGCTTTAGTCAATTTATCACTGAAACAAACCAACTTAGATAAATTGAATGATACGGTTTCTAAACTAAAGAAGTTAGCTTATAATTTTGTAAAAAATGAAGAGATCACTTTATACTACTCTAAAGCTCTTGCCGAAATTATCACCAAACAACAAAATGAAGAGGAAAAGCTTGAAATCATAGATAAACTAAAAAGACTACACGATAGATTCGTACATTCTGAAGAAATTGCTGTTCAATATCTTACAGCTCGAATGGATTTGGTAAAAAATAATCAAATAGAGCAATCAAATCTCCTAAAGGATATCTATCAGTCACTAGAATCTATTCCGAGTATTAAAATTTTAAATATCCTCATCGAGATACTCGAAAACGAAGAACAATTTAAGCAAGATCGAGTTCAGATTTCCACTACTAATATCGTAAAAGCTCTGGATAAACTTTGTTTTGATTCATCTATTGAAGAAGGAAAAGATGAAAAAGAGAAAAATTTGCTTATTCGCACCTTAAAACTTGGTATCATCTCCGATACAAAATATGATATTTTAAAAGCCTGGATAGAGCATTACGGAGAAGACTCAAAAAAAATCAATAAACTAATTAAAATTTACACGCTTGTCCAACAACTCAAGTATGAGCTTGGATTGAAGGCTGAGGGAAAAAATAGAAAACTAAAATTCGGTCACTATACTTCAGGAGAAGCACTCCAAAGCATACTAGGAAAGAGGGAGGCGGCTCCATTCTCAATCTCAGGAAAGACTCGTCTGAATAACGCCAACTACATGAATGACCCTGAAGAAGGCGTCATTCTCGAAGATATTTTAAAATTAGAAAAACGCAATCCTTTGGAGCCTAGCTCTTGGTTCTTAATGAGTTTCACTACCAAAATAGATGACCTAGCTATGTGGTCACAATATGGTAATAATGCAGAAGGGGTTTGCATTGTACTTAAAGAGGATGATTTTGCTCGTTATCATTCACTTAGTGACCTTCCTTGGTATCAAAAAATCTCAGATAAACAAGTCGGCCATAAAATAAATTCAAGTGTTGAAATCCAAAACGATAACTCTCTAAATGAATCCGACAAAGATATAGCTACTAAAGGTACTGAAAATGTACAAAATTCTGAAGACAAACATTCTACACAGAACAATGATACAGATTATTTATATCGCGTAGCTTATGTTCTATACTCCGATGACCAATTCGATATCGAAGAAAATGAACTGTTCACTAGTGAAGAAGTAACACGATTAAAAAGATTGTTAGGAGATTTAAAATCAGAATTAACGGACTATAAGAATTCAGAGGACCCATTCTATAAAAAAGCTATCGCTGACTGTATAGAAGAAATACGCTACTTATTCAAATCAGTCGATTATAAGTACGAAGAAGAATTGCGTATTTTGCAATATGCTAATCTAAGATCAGATAATAGCAAGATAAAAATTGATTATTCACCTGAATTCGGTAAGCTTTATCTTGAACGAAAAGAAAATATTCAAATTGATAAAATCATTTTCGGACCTAAGTTTGCAAATCCTGAGTATGTAACTCCTTTATTAAAACTTTTAGATAAGGAGATTAAGTATAAGAAATCTACGATAAAATTCAGATAAAGTTCTCAGAAATATCCTCTAATCTTCTAGTTTTTACTAGGAGATTTTTTATATGTAAAAATTTTATACATATTGCTTGACAGGGCTTACATTTAGATGTATGATGTATGTGTAGAATAATTATATATAAAATTTTTATATACTAAAAAGGAGGTGCCCCATGTATTTTCCAACATCAGCGGCTTTGATTGAATTTCTCATCTTGGCCATCCTAGAACAAGGGGATTCCTATGGTTATGAAATTAGTCAAACTATTAAACTCATCGCCAAAATCAAGGAATCTACCCTCTACCCCATCTTGAAAAAACTGGATACCAATCGCTACCTGACTACATACTCTCGCGAATACCAAGGTCGGATGCGAAAATACTACTCCTTAACAGAGATTGGGGAAGAGCAACTATTTGTACTCAGAGAAGAGTGGACACTCTACACTGACACTATCAACGGCATCATAGAAGGGAGCGTTCGCCATGACAAGAACTGAATATTTGAATCAGCTTGAAGCCTATCTAATGAAGCTTCCTCAATCTGATCGCATCGAAGCCATGGACTACTTCAAAGAACTCTTTGATGATGCTGGTCCAGAAGGTGAGGAAGAACTCATAGCTAGCCTCGGTAGCCCAAAGAGGCTGCCCATGACATCCTGACTACACTTCTTGATAAAAAAATCAACGAAGAAAATTCCAATAAGAACAACCGTCAGGTTTTACAAATCGCAATCCTCGCACTTCTGGCTGCACCTATTGGGATTCCAGTCGGGATTGGTCTTCTCATGGCTATCATCGGGATTTTTATCGCTACGGTTAGTGTACTTTTAGCCTTCTTTGCTGTATCAGCAGCTGGACTAATCCTAGGAGGTGTTCTCCTATTTGAAAGCTTCTACGTTCTGGCTGAATCGACATCTGCTTTTATGCTAATTTTGGGTGGAGGTTTGCTAGCTATTGGAGCTTCATCTTTAGTTCTGCTGGCAACGTCCTATGTAACACGTTTCTTTGGATTACTAATCCTTCGACTTATTCAGTGGATTCTTAATAGAGGAAAGAGAGGTGAAAGTCATGCGTAAATTAACAAAAGGATTTCTTATCTTTGGTGTTGTTACCAGTATCATCGGTTTTGCCATGATGATCGTCGGCATCCAAACAGACGGTGTCAGAAGCCTCCTTGCAATGTCACAAAAACCAGTCTTTGAAAGCCGAATGGAAGAGCTCGTTTTTGACCAAGACATTGAAAATCTAAACATGTCACTAACAGAACATTCGCTCGTCATTAGAGAATCTAGCGATGACAAGATTCACCTTCAGTATCATCCAACTATCTCTGAAAAAGAAAATCTCCAACATTCTATCAAAGAAAAAAACTCTTGAGATTTCAGACACCAAGTCAACGACACGTCATTCTGTAGGTTCTAGTATCGAGGGAATCCTATTTATCGCAAGCGGATTCTCTAGACGTAATGATGAAGTCGTTCTATCACTACCAAAAGGAAGAGAATTAAAAAAACCTAACCGCCCAGGTTAATCATGGTGTCCTTTCGATTACCAATGCAAAAACTCAGCAATGCCAAGATTCTGTCAAATGGCTATCTTCTTCGTATCACTGATAGCGAGATCAAAAAAATAGCCAGCTGACCACAACTGGAATTGTCAATGTGTTTGAAACCAGTCTAACAGATAGCCGCATCCAAGCAGACCACGAACATATCTCTGCAGACGATATCCAAGTGCACGGTAAGGTAGAGCTAAAAGGCAAAAAAAGATATGGTCATCCAGTTATCCAAAAAAAGAACTTGAGAGAATCAATCTCAATCTCTCATCTGAACACGGCGCTATTTATCATCGAACTCGAGAAGGAGTTCATCCTGTCCAGGGAAATCATGAAAATAAGGACGAAGAATTCTCCAATCCTTACAACGTAGAGAAAAAAAGATACGCAAGATCTCCTCGTCGCAAAAGGCAGGCCAAGATATCAACATTCCAGACGAACCGGATCGCTCACCTAATTC
Source organism: uncultured Streptococcus sp. (assembly GCA_916439135.1). Classification (GTDB taxonomy): domain Bacteria; phylum Bacillota; class Bacilli; order Lactobacillales; family Streptococcaceae; genus Streptococcus. The sequence goes on from CAKAHR010000001.1 coordinate 966,371, forward strand.
GAGAGATCATGAATAATCGTTAATCATTACTACTCAAACAAGAAATAAAAAAGGAGGTCCCATCATGACTCAAGAATGGTTCGAAAGTGCTGATTTCGAGAAAAACAGCCAACAATGAGAAAAAAAGATAAGCCATCTAACCCAGTCATTCCCCAAGAAGAATTGAACGAACAAGAAGAGTTGCCAGTAGTTGAGGAAAATCCTCAAGCCAATCCTGAAGAACAAAAAAATCTGACCTAGAAAAAGTAGAGAATGACGAACACGAAGAAGTCGTGGAAAAATACAGACAAGCCAGAAGAACCTGTAGAGACTGAAGAACAAGAAGAACTGGCAACAAAAGACAGACCAAGCAGAAAAAAACCAGTTAAGGAAGCACCTCAGCCTAGCAAATCTTTGGAAAGCCCATTTGTCCCAGATCCTGTCCCTACAAAAACTGCAATCTTCAAAGAAGAATTGGCTGATTTTTTTGGGTCTGGTTACAAGGTGCTCTCAAAGAGCCAACAGCAAGCATTGATTCAGATAAAAAAACATAGTTATAACGCCTTTGCGCTACTAACTATCTTTTTCTGCTACAAGTTTTTCTCTTTGTAGTTTATCACGCCAAACAAGGCTACTATGGTCGTATGGCAAGCATCGATGCTCACTTCAGGGAACAATTCCCGTCTCTCAATCTCTTCTCGGTCTTCTCCATCCTAGTAGCGACAAGTCTCTTCTTCTTTTCAATTCTCATGGGTGGATTTGTAGTCAAACGTTTTGTCGACCAGAACAGTGATTGGACATTAGAAAGAGCCTTTCAAGCACATAGCAGACTCTTGGCTATCCCAGTTCTCTTGACAGGTATTGCTAGTTTCTTCGCTCTTTTTAATGGTCTACGATTTGCAGTATTGCTTTGCTTGATTAGCATTGGTCTGACTCTCTTGGCCAATCTCTACTTCATCTCAAGACCTAGCAAGGATAGTCAAACCGATCCCTTCTATCGCCTTCTCTTGGCGGTCCTAGTCAACGGTGGTGTTCTATTTCTCTTTTTCCTAGCAGAAATGGCTCTTGTTTTTGACTATCTTCGAGTTCTTGCTTTCCTATAAAAAAATCCCAGTTATTTAAAAATAGCTGGGATTCCTTTATGTTGTGCTACATCAGAAACATCAGATGCTTCCAGAGTGTAAATTGGAGAAAGGACATCGTAAGAAGATAAAATTGGAACAACTAGAGACAAGAGTTAATAAGACACTCATCACAAAGACAATGGTGTTTACTAATTTTGAGTGATTGGCTCTACTGTTTAACCAGTTATTCCATCTCTGTATTCTTGAACGATCTTCCTTCTGCCTTACTTTTCCAGTATCTGTGTAGGTATAATAATTGGGGATATGGGCCCAGTAAATTCTCTCAATCAAGGTCGCAAAAAAGTTTGAACGAGATTGGAAAGGTTGTAGTAACACGTTCTTTTGTTGACCCAGATGTCTTTTAAACAAAGGTAAAAAGCGAAAGGGGTCATGTGTCGAATAGAAGTTTATTAAGTTGTCGTCGTTATTTAAAAAATAAGATTCTTTCACAATTTCTTGGCTACGTCAATTAAAGGTCCACCACGGTTAAGTTGCAGAAAATGTGATACATCTCTCTATCCCATCTTCAAAAATATATAAGCGCTGAGCCAATAAGCCTCCTAAAGAAACACCAGAAACAACAAAGCGTTTTTGCGGGAACTTCTGTCTCAAGGAATGGTAAAATGCTCGAAGACTATCGTATTGATACAAATGAACCAAGCCTAAACTACCTAAAGTCGAACTATAAATCCAATCTTGAAAAATCGTTTTGAAGCTATCTTCATCATTCACCTTTGGGATAGAACGGGCGTCGGCCCCTGTCTTCCGAAAGAGTTTTTTCCCAATCCCTACATCAGCACCTCTGACAACGATGTAGATGGTATCCTCGCCTTCTATTTCATAAGCAACAGCTTGCAGGCCGTTTACCCACGAAGCATTCTCATCAATCGAGGACAACTTTTTTACAATCTTATCATCAAAAACTACACTTCCATATTGCATAATTTCTGCATTAAATACAATACTTGTTTAGTATACTAATAATCTCGTTTCTTTAATCATTTACCTTATTTATTATCAAAAAAAAAGATAAGTAGTGATTAGGATTTTCTCCTGTGTTTGATAACACTACTTATCTTTAAAGATTAATCTACTTATCCTTCGTTTGCTTCTGAACTAGCTGTAGGTACTGTCATTGTAGCAAGGGCGTTGTTAATAGCTACCAAGTTTGCTTTCTTAGTAGCATTGATGATAAGGAACCAATCAATAATTGTCCAGATACCAAAAGTCAACCATGCCAATAAAAGTTTTGCAACTCCCAATCCAACTTGGCCAATGTAGAAACGATCCACACCAAGAGTTCCTAAAAAGATAGAAAGAATCAAAGCTGTTGTAGGGTTTTTAACGTTTGCAGCGGCGATAACTTGGTTGGCTTGTGAATCATCTAATTGACTCAAACGTTGACGAAGTGATGGAAGTTGTTCTGATGGGAAGTTTGCAGTATTTGCTGACAAGAATGAATCTGTAAAGTTTGACATAATAATCTCCTCTTTATGTTTTCTTATATTTTAGAGATTTTTTCCCTTTTTGTCAAGGTTTCCCACCTATTCTAACCATATTTCATTGCTTCTGTTATGGGAATTTTGAGTTGATTTTATATGCCAGACAATATAAAATCCTGTCAGTGTTTGACAGGATTTTTTAATAGACAAATTGATTAGTCTGCTTGTTCTTCAGTAGCTTCTGCAGGCTCTGCAACAACCTCTACTTTTTCTTCAACAACTTCTGCTGGTTCTGCAACAACTTCTACTTTTTCTTCGATAACTTCTACAGTTTCTGGAGTAGCAGTCATTGTAGCAAGAGCAGTGTTGATAGCTTCCAAGTTTGCTGCTTTTGTAGCGTTCATGATAAGGAGCCAGTCAACAACAATCCAGATCCAAGTAAAGAACAGTGAAAATCCGAGTGTAATAATTGGCAAAAGCAAAGTTGTCAATAGCTTACCAATTCCTAGACCAGTATTACCAATGTAGAAACGGTCAACTCCAAGTCCACCTAAGAAGATAGAAAGGATCAAAGCTGTTGTAGGGTTTTTAACGTCTGCAGCTGCAATAACTTGGTTGGCTTGTGAATCGTCTAATTGCGCTAATCGCTCACGAAGTGATGGAAGTTGTTCTGATGGGAAGTTTGCAGTATTTGCTGACAAGAATGAATCTGTAAAGTTTGACATAATAATCTCCTCTTTATGTTTCTTATATTTTAGAGATTTTTTCCCTTTTTGTCAAGGTTTCCTCTGTATTTCTCAACTTCTACGCCAATCTACCCAAAATAAAACTGGTCAATACATCCTACTCGAAGATTCCTTTACTTGACATTTGCCAAGGTGTCAAAAGCCTCACCTGTAACAGGTCCTACTTCTACTTGGTTAGCATCTAGGTCCTGATAGAGCTCCTTCGGCAAAGCTCCTAAAAAGGCTTGGTAGTCCAGTCTTGCTACTGCTTCATAGTCTTCTGGTTTTGAACCATCTCCAGAGATTTTTACCAAATCAATCTCCCAAACAAGTTCCTTACCTACCAATTGCTCAACGTAAGGAGCAGGAATCACCGGTTCTTTTGGCAAAATGGTTTTTACTCCCTGAGCTAGGTGGTAAACCCCATGAACCTTACCTTCACCATCTGGGTAGAATTTAGCGCTGGAAGGATAAGCATCTGATCCTTGAACCCTCTTCACTAACTCTTCAAAACGTGCCAAGCCATCTTCTTCTAGGAAGCTTTCTAAATCCTTCTTGTCAAAGTAAACAGGTGATAGAATCCCCTGGCAGAAGCCTAAACGAGCAGCCTTATCAGCTAGATAGTTCTTAACAGTTTCTTGGAAATAGTTTTCCAAATCAAAGTCTGCCAAGCCTTCAACTGCTTCACCAACCTTGCTAGACAAAGCTCGCAAGAGTCCTTCTACAATCTCCCAGTCAGTTCTTGTAATCAAGTCAGGAATGATTACTTGATAGCCGTTTTGAGAGTCAAGGTAGCGAACTTTAAAGAGAAACTGAGATTTTCCCACAACAGCACACTCGATATACTCAAGGCGATTGAGCGGTTGACGGAGGTAAACAGCATCATAACTATGCGACTCTAGGCCTTCTGCTAAGCCTAAAATTGATTTAGCTGTAAGAATCTCCTGTTGTCCTAAAATACTTTGTTTATTTGGAATAAAAAATGTCTTCACCATAATGGTCTCCTTTGAAATCGTTTACATATAGTATACACCATTTTCCTGAAAGATGCAGAAACAAATTTAAGATTTTTTAGTCAAAAGCATAGAAAAACAGCCCTTTCGGACTGTTAATGTTTATTATACAACTTCAGAATGATCTAGGCTCTCACCAATTTTTGCTAAACGCTCGATGACTTGATCTTGTGTCAATTCATGTTCTAAAACATAACGATTACGTGGGTGAACACGACACTCGTGTGAGCAACCACGAAGATATTTGTCTTCGTTGTCTTCTGATGCCAAGATACGGCGGTTACAGAATGGATTCCCACAGTTGACATAGCGTTCACATGGTGTTCCATCAAACCAGTCTTTCCCTACGATTGTTGGATTGACATGGTTGACATCGACTGCAATACGCTCGTCAAAAACGTACATTTTCCCATCCCAAAGTTCCCCTTGAACTTCTGGATCTTTACCATAAGTCGCGATTCCACCGTGTAATTGGCCGACATCTTTGTAGCCTTCGCGAACCATCCAGCCAGAGAATTTCTCGCAGCGGACTCCACCAGTACAGTATACCACGACACGTTTGTCCATGAATTTTTCCTTGTTATCACGGACCCATTGTGGCAATTCACGGAAGTTACGAATATCCGGACGGATAGCTCCACGGAAGTGTCCAAGGTCGTACTCATAGTCATTCCGAGTATCAAGGACAACGGTATCTTCATCTAGGAGGGCTTCTTTAAATTCTTTTGGTGACAAGTAAGCACCTGTTGTTTCAAGAGGATTGATGTCGTTATCAAAGTTATCATCCTCTAAACCAAGGTGGACGATTTCCTTTTTATAGCGAACAAACATCTTCTTGAAGGCTTGCTCACTTTCTTCGTCAATCTTGAACCAAAGGTCTTCCATACCTGGAAGGCTGTGAACATAGTCCATGTATTTTTGCGTTGTTTCGTAGTCACCAGAAACGGTTCCGTTGATTCCTTCGTCTGCCACTAGGATACGGCCCTTGAGCCCGATAGACTTACAGAAAGCCAAGTGGTCTGCAGCAAATTGTTCCGCGTTTTCGATTGGAACATATTTATAGTAAAGTAAAACTCGAATATCTTTTGACATAAGATTGATTCTCTTTTCTAAGATTAAATTATCAGAATTTTTCATTCAACTATACCAGTATACTCCCTCAAGAAAGCGAATGCAATTTATTTGACCGAAAATTGAAAACAAGACCCAGTTTTAGAACTTGTTTGAGCTAAATATTGGATGAAGAAAAGTTAACAAAAAGATAACCCTGGCCTGTCTTGACTAAAATATCTATCATAATGCTACTAAAGACTAGACCGATAAGATTTCGAACTAGAAAAATGTCACTATTTTTAAAATAAGATAGCTTTTTTTATATGTCTGCTTCCAATGTTATATGCGTTTACCCATAAAAAGAATCACCACCCCGTCTGGAAATATCCAGACAAGGCAGTGATTGCATCTTTTAGGAATGAATACACGAAATCAATCTATCTTAAGATTTTTTGTTTTTCAAGAATTCGTCGTATTGTTTTTGCATTTCATCCAATACTTTTTGGTATGCACCTTCAGATTTAAGTTTTTCCATCAATTCTGGAATAGCTTTTTCTGGGTCTACAGTACCAGTGTTGATAGCTGTATCGAATTGTTGCATAGTGTTAGTGATAGCTGAGATTTCAGATTTCACATTGTCAGTGTTAAAGATAAATCCAAGCGCTGGAGATTCTTTTGCAGTTTCCAAGTCTTTCTTAGATTGTGCAATTTGCTCATCTGTTACGTTTTCGTTGATGTAAAGGATCCAGTTGTTACCAGTGTTCCATCCTGACATGTGAGTGTTTCCTTTGTATCCATCAAGGACTTTAACACGGTTTTCTTTACCTGGAACTTTTTCCCAGTTCTTGCCTTCTGGTCCATAAACAAGTCCGTTCAAGAGTTCTGGGTTAGTATTCAAGAGGTTCAACACTTCCATTGCTTTTTCTTTGTTCTTAGAGTTGTTTGAGATTACAAAGTTAGCAACTTGAGTTGTTTGGTTTTTCTTGATGAAGTTAGTAAATGGTTTGATTTGAATGTCTCTGTTAGCAACACGAGAAAGCAAGCTGCTACCGTAGTCAGCTGGTCCTACTGTTTCTTCGCGAACAAGCCAAGTATCTTGACTAAGGTCATATGAAGTTTCGCTTGTTGCTACGTCTTTTGGAATGTATCCTGCTTCATAGTATTTGTGAAGAGTCTTCAAGTGTTCTACGAAACGAGGAACTTCGTAACGGTTAACGATCTTAGTAGTATCGCCTTCAAGGTCGATGACGAATGGAAGACCATTTGCAACTGGGTAGTCAAAGTTTTCTGATGGAATAAAGTTTTTACCAACAGCGAATGGCATTACATCTGGAGCTTTTTCTTTGATTTGTTTCAAGACTGGTTCAAGTGTTTCGTATGAAGTTACACCTGAGATATCGATGCCGTATTTTTCAAGAAGTGGGCCGTTGAATGCAAAGTTTTGTGAAGATGCAACGTTGGCTGCAACTGGAACTGCATAGATCTTACCGTTTACAGTGTTACCTTTGATGTAAGCTGGGTCAAGCGCTTTGTAAAGTTCAGCTCCTTCTTTCTTGTACAATTCTGTCAAGTCAGCATAAGCACCTTTTTGAGCGTTTACGACATAGTTATCTGCAAATGCGATATCGTAGTTTTCACCTGAAGAAGTGATAACTGACATTTTCTTACCGTAGTCACCCCATCCAAGATATTGGATGTCTAATTTAGCACCAACTTTTTCGCCGATGATTTTGTTTGCGTTTTCTAGCAATTCATCCAAGTTATCTGGTTTGTCACCGATTTGGTACATTTTGATAACAGTTTTGTCACCTGAAGCAGAGTCAGCAGCTTTTTGGTTGTTTCCTTTAAGGTTTCCACAAGCTGCAAGGCTAGCTGCTAAAGCGACAAGGCTAGCAGATGCAAAAGCATATTTTTTCCAGTTTTTCATGATAAAAACTCCTTTTTTTATTTTTAATTTATAAACAATTTTAATGAGTAACTTTCCTGATGATGAAAAGTTAGATAGAGAAGAGAAAACTTGTTTCTCAATGTTTTATTCTTTAACACCACCGATAGTCAAACCTTTTACAAAGTAGCGTTGGAAGAACGGATAGAGAATCGCAATCGGAACAGTTGCAACTACAACCATAGCCATACGTCCTGTTTCTTTTGGTAGGGCAACTGCAAGTTGTCCAGACATACCAACTGACTTGGCAATGTAATCCATGTTGTTTTGAATTTGCATGAGCAAATATTGCAAAGGATACAAGTTATCACTCTTGATGTAAAGAAGGGCATTAAACCAGTCATTCCAGAATCCAAGCGCTGTCAAAAGCGTGATAGTTGCGATACCTGGTAGTGAAAGCGGCAAACAGATCTGAAAGAAGATCCGAGCCTCGCTGGCACCATCGATACGAGCTGATTCGAGGATTGCTTCTGGGATAGTCTTCTTGAAGAAGGAACGCATCAACATGATGTTGAATGGTGATAGAAGCATCGGAACGATCAAGGCCCAAATGGTATCACCAAGGTGAAGTAACTGAGTTACCACGATGTAGCCTGGTACCAAACCAGCATTGAACAACATACTAAGCAAAGCGAAGATTGTAAAGAATTTACGATACTTAAATGTTGAACGTGAGATGGCATAGGCGTAAGTTGTAGTGATAAAGACGTTTGTCAATGTACCGACAACTGTCACAAACACTGAGATAAAGAGCGCTTGTAAAATCTTATCTTTGAACTGAGCCAAAAACTCAAAACCATCTAATCCAAATTTTGATGGGAAGAAGCTATATCCATATTGAACAATACTCTTCTCATCTGTAACAGAAATAATGATGACAAAGATGAAAGGCAAGATACAAGAGAAGGCTAGCAAACCAGATATAAGACTAAAGAAGATATCTGCTTTTTGCTGAAGGAGTGTATGCCAACATTATCAATTTTTTCTTTTTGAATTTTTTTTGCCATATGCTCCTCCTTTCTAGAATAGTGCTGAGTTAGGATCAACACGTCTTGCAAGTAAGTTTGATAGGATAACTAGAATCAAACCGACAACTGATTGATAGAGACCGGCTGCTGAAGCCATACCAATATCTGCTGTCTGAGTCAAACCATTAAAGACATAGACGTCCAATACGTTTGTTACACTATAGAGCTGACCAGCGTTGTGAGGGATTTGATAGAAGAGACCGAAGTCTGCACGGAAGATATTTCCGACTGCAAGGATGGTCAATACTGTCACAAGTGGTGTCAACTGAGGAATCGTTACGTTGCGGATACGTTGCCATTTGCTAGCACCGTCCACTGTCGCTGCTTCATAGTAAGTTGGATCAATACCCATGATGGTAGCGTAGTACATAACACTACTGTATCCAAACCCTTTCCAAATACCTAGGAAGAGGAGAAGATAAGGCCAGATACTGACGTCAGCGTAGAAGTTAATCCCCTTCATGCCAAGAGCTTCCAAGGTGTGGTTGATAAGCCCTTTATCAATATTTAGGAAAGCATCTGTAAAGAAACTGATGATAACCCAAGATAGGAAGTAAGGAAACAACATAGAGGTTTGGTAGATTTTAACCATTCTCTTAGAGCGAAGTTCACTAAGGATAATGGCGATACCAACTGACACAATCAAACCGATAAAGATAAATCCAAGGTTATAAAGGACAGTATTTCGAGTGATGACAAAGGCATCTTTCGAACTAAACAAGAATTTAAAGTTATCTAGTCCGACCCATTTACTATTTATAATACTGTGGACGAATCCTTCACCAGTCATATGGTAGTCTTTGAAGGCAACCACATTCCCAAAAACTGGAATGTAGAAGAATAAAATCAACCAAATTGTTCCTGGTAAAACCATTAAGAGAAAAAAATCCAATTATCTCTTAAAGTTTTTTTGAAAAACTTATTCATAATTTCCTCCCTTTTTATTTTTTTCTAAAAACTTCATAATCTCACATTTTTTAGTCTTGATAACGTTTACAAAAAAATAGTATACTCTTATTTTTTTAGGACAGTTTAAACTACAAATTATAGAAAAAACTCCACAAATTATTTTATGTGGAGAACTTTTTTATATGAGAAGTGTGTTTCACGAGAAACATCTTGCTTGTTAAGAGGTGTTGCTCATATTTGTTACTTGAAAACTTGTTCTAATATTGGTTGGTGAAATTCAACAAAATAAACCTGGGCATCTATAATAGCACCTGCTTCGCTTTTATCAATCTTCGGTTGCCCCTCAGTATGTAAAATAGTAGGGCGACCATCCATGTAGCCAAAGAGAATCACTTCTGTCCCTGCTTCATTCACATAACAGGCCAAGATTTCAAAGTCTTTTTCTCCAACACCAGCAGTATAGCCATACCATTTAAACGTATATTTGACTCCATTGACTTGCCCAAATTGCATAATCTGATCCGGGACTGCAAGCCCGTAGTAATAACCATATGTCGCTAGGCTAGTCGACTTAAATCTTTCACCTCTACTATCCGAGTAGGATTCCATGGCTATTTTTATCTTGTCTATTAGAGAATTATTGTCTATATTTGGCTCATTCTCAGTAGTGACATTCGTTTTTAATAGAAATTCCTTAAATCTTTGTGCTAAATCCGTGTTTTTAGTCTCTTCAAAATTCGCAGTGCTGATGGTTTCTAGCGTCTTATCGCTATACAAGACCTGTGCTTGCCCATCTTTCAGTGTAAATAAGTAGAAATGTTTGTCTTGCTTGTCATAGTAGGCATCCAAAACCAAGTAATCATAGGCATTGTCACTGGATACCCCGAAAAGATTCCAGCTGACTCTTTTCTGAGAAACAGTTGTTGTTTCTATTTTTTTGATGAGCTCATTTTTTTCGTCAAAGTTTCTATGCTCTAGTCTATGATAAGACTGCCCCATAGAAGAAGCCCATTTTGCAAACTCTTCCTGCCACTTTTCGGTCTTGTAATGGATTAGCTTCTGAAAATCCGAGTAGTTCTTCATAATCAAGGCTTGATCAGTCGGATTAGATAGCTGGAGCTCTTCCATGGCTACCACCGTAGCAGCCATAGGTGATTGAACAGCTGTATCCTTGGCTTCTTTTTCGTGGGAAAGAGCCTTTTGATATGAGTCCGCTAGGTAGTGAAAATAGTTGGTTACTTCCTTGGTTTGATGCTCCATTGATGTTGACTGACTAGTTACGCTATCTTCTGCCGTCTTGTGGCAAGCAGATAAAACTAGCACACTCGCACCTAGGATTAGTAGTAGCTTTTTCATGGTCAAACCTCCACATTATCCTTATACCTTCATTATACTCCTTCCCTATCTCCAAATCAAAAAACATCTCCATGTATTTAAAAGGAGATGTTTAATGACTTGTGATAAATTTCTAGGTTGTATAAATAGTAGATGCTGTCGCAATCGTATGCCATTGGTTGGCTGTCGTGGCTGCAAAGTCCTTGTCTGCGTAAAAGTCAGTAAATGGCAAGATCTCTACTTCCAGCTCATCGATACCTGAGATAGAACCAGCTAGATAGTCTTCGATACGACTTTCTGCTCGCTTAATGCGTTGCAAGAGCCCACCCATGCGGATATCGACCGTATCCAAACCAAATACCTTGTTTTCTTTCAGCCATTGGCGACTAAAGAGGGCATGGAAGTTTTCAATCTCACTTCTGAGTTTTGGCAATTCTTCTCTGGCGATTTGTTGCAAGCTCTCTTTATCATCTGTGTGATAAGCTTCCCGGATGCGTCTTCCCACATCAACCTTGCTACTTAAAATGGCATTTAACTGAGCCTGAGTCTCAAAGAGATAAGCGTAGACTCCAGCTTTTTTCTTAATAGCAGCAAGGGTTTCAGCAGCCTGGGTAAAGTGAGGCTTGTCCTGTTCAGGTGTCATGTGTTTATCCAGAATTGGACAGAGGACATCCTGATAAAAGACATAGCGATTGGGGTTGATCCCGCTGAGATTGTCTGGTAGATTTGGCAAGAGGTTGGCCAAATCAAGCTGCATAAAGTCCTCAACGGATAGGCCTGTATTGGTCTTGAAGTGAGCTGACAAACGGTCTAAATCATTGCGGTAGCTGAGTTCTGCCCAGATTTGCAAGCCTGGCAGAATAGAGAACTGAGCTGTTTCACCACCATTGTCCCCCCAACCAGTCACAATGACTTCCTTGATCTGATTAGCACGGCAGGCTTTGTTAGCTTCGACAGCGATGAGGCGACTGAAATGGTTGTGTGGTGTGAAACCAATCCACTTCCAAGCACCACCTGCAAAGGCAATATCCTTGCTAATCTTGTGATGGTTACGGAAGTTGCGGTTGTATTTTTCCTCGCTATCTTGGTAATAATCCCAGTAAACCAAAGTCACACGGTCTTTGAGGCGGTCTAAATAAATGCGAGTTTCTTCTGGAATCTCCACATCACGGTCATACTGGCCATCTGCTGACATGAGCTTGAAGAACATATCGCTCCACATCTGACAGTGGAAACCATACTTGTCTGCGATATCCAGCACGCGCTCCAAGTGTTGGCACATAAGGAGACTACGATCCACAACGCCGTTTAGGATGAGGTAGCGTCCCAAACCAACCAAGTGGGCTTCGTCCATTCCGATATTGACCTTGCGAGTTTGTAGTTTAGATAGCGTCGCAAACATGCCATCAATCAGGTCATAAACCTTTTCTTCGCCGATGAGGAGAATGTCTTCTACATCACGAAGTTGCTGGACTTCTTTGACACCCCATTTGACAAAGGCTGACAAGTGGGCCAAAGTCTGAATACAAGGAACAAAGGTCATGTCAAACTGCTGGGCATAGGCTTCGATTTCCTGTAACTCTTCAGCTGAATAAGCTCCACGGAAATAGCCAAGTAAGGTTGTCCCTCGATTTGATAGGTATCTTCCATGTAGAGTTCAAAAGTTGAGTAGCCCATAAGAGCTAAGACCTCAATCATTTGTTTGGCAGAAGCAATATTCATCACAGCATTACGGGAACAATCTGCCATGTAGGCTAACTCTTCATAAGCCGCTTGCTCCTCAATCTCCACCTTGTCACCTTCTGCTAAGCTGTTGCTAGAACAGATAAGGCGCGGTAAAGTTGGTGAGGTTTGTTATAAGTCAATTGATACTTTCCGCCCTCACCCTTGATAGAGATAGAGGCTTGGTCAGACTGAGCAACTGCCACTTCTACATCTGGTAGAGAAATGTGCTTTTGAAGTAAGTCTATAGCTTGCTGTTGTTTACTGCTAATTCCGGTAAAATTTACCATTGGTTTTCCTCCTGTAACCAGTTGACAAGGGCACCGTAGAGATTGGCATCTGCCTGATAGGTGCAGGCTTGGATCACTGGCGCAATTGTATACTCTTCATATCTTTCCACAAAGACGTCTACCGCTTTTTGTACCCCTTTGATAAAATCTGGGTTCTGACTGATAGAGCCACCTAGGCTAATGACATCTGGGTCGATTAGATACTGGATATTGAGTAGTCCTTGGGCAAGATTGCGGTTCATACGCTCAACGGCTTCTTGACAAAGGACATTGCCTGCTGCAGCCTCTTGATAAACCTTTCGGCCATCCCAGTCTGACTGACCTGATTTTTCAATCACATAACGAACCATGTTTCCTGTAGAAGCTAGTTGTGACCAGTTATTGAGTTTTTCTGCTGGTTCGATAGTTGTCATATAGCCAAACTCACCACCTAAACCATGGCGTCCACGGTGAAGTTTCCCATTGATAATCATAGCCCCACCGATTCCTGTACCAATCACAACACAAGCTGCATTTTCAATCTCAGGATGAGCCAGCAGTTCACTAAGTCCAACACAGTTGGCATCATTTTCTAGATGGACAGGTAGCTGGTGATGAGCAAGGACCTGGTACCATGAAAAACCATGAATATATGGAATGGCACTAATCCCCTCAATCACTCCTGTTTCTTGATTGACCGCACCTGGCACACTCATAGCAATCCCGCGATAGTCCTGTTCTGACAAGCGTTGGTCCAACCAAGCCAACAAATCTTCTAGAGTTTCTGGAGTTGGGGTGCTGGTCTTATCTAAAATCTTTCCATCAGGAGTCAGACTAGCAAACTTAATCCCAGTCCCTCCGATATCAATCGTTGCAATGGTCATTGCTTTCACCTACAAAAAGGAGCGAGTCCGCAGTTGGTTCTTACTTCTTCGCTCCTCCTTTCTGTTTATGTTTACTGTTTGAAATTAAATTTCTTCTTTTTGAATGAATTCTGTACGAATTTCCTGTGGTGCCAATAGTCCTGAATGAACTGGGTATGGGCGTTCCAGCAAGTCAAGAATGGCTTGTTGTTTCAGACACGCGAACATTTTCTTGACTCATGTTGTAGTAACGAAGGACATAACCTTCTTCATTCTCAGCCACCTTAAAGGCTGTTGGGCAGACTTGTGGCAAGCTAAATGCCGCATGGTTAAAGAGACTACCCGTTGCCGCAACACTCCCCTCTTGTTTTGCAACTTGAAGAGCTGTAAATGGCACCTGGAAGGCTTTGGCACGACGGAAAGCTGAGAAGCGTTCGCCTGCTTGGTGGCATTCTACTGCAAACTCAACTTCGATATCACGCAAACACTGAGCTTCCGGTGTTGGGAAGTAGCCCCAGTCACCGAGTTCCCCTGAAGCACGAAGAAGAGTTACAGCCATAGTATCGTCTCCAAGGATTTCATACTCGTGCAATCCTTTATTGGATACAGTTACTCCTTTGACATCATCATACAAGCTGACAAAGGCTTGTTGGTGTTGTGGATTTTCAGGATTTTCCCAAGAAGCCGCTGGTTTATTTGGTCTTGTCACAACTTCATAAATGCTTTCAGAATCATTGCTTGGACGAGTGTTATGAGTTTTGACCAAGAGACGGATACGGTGATCTTTGGCAGTATTGGTAAAACGAGTTTTAAAGCGAATCTGTGGATTATCCACAAAGACGGTCATCTCAGTTTCAAGAGGAATTGTTGTCAACTCTTCTGAACGACCAGCATCTCGTTTCATAAACTCGATAATGCCTCTTTGTTCAGCATCCAATTTTTCATCTGCACTGACCGGAATCGTCAAGTCATGTTTGAGCAATACCTTAGCATAGCGAGCATTGTTTTCTAAGACTTCGTATCCTTTCAATTGAGCATAGATTGGCTCAGTACCTTTTGGTTGGAAGTAAATATATTCGTTACCAATATCCCCACGATCCTCAAAACGGATAAAGTCTTCGTAAGCTTCATTTGTAGTCTTGTCATAGACTGTGATTCCTTCATCTACACTCACAGTTACAAACGGTGTATCAATAACTCCATTTTGATAAATACCATCTCGGTATTCTACTTGGCCTTCAACCAATTGGAAACTAGCCCAAGAAAGTGGAGCAAGATGAACTGGGATTGTCACGCGCACTTGACGAGCGATATAAGGTTGGCGGAACTTATCCTTTGGTAAAGTGTAGCCAAAACTTGCTCCCAAGTCTTCAATCTTGGCTTCAATGACATGACCATCCAAATCTTCAACATGGTAGTCTGATAAGGACACGGCTGCCATCTTCTTGTAGCCTTCAGTTGGATGTAACTCTTTGAAATCACAAGTGGCAACATCCACCACAACACTGACAGTATCAACCTTGTCATGTAAAGCTGTGTTAACAACGGTGAAAAGGTGATCGCTTTGCGCTTCGTGAGTTGCTATTTTGTGTTTCCACTCATTAAGAAGGTTGCTCTTGACAAAATTCCCGACTTGATTGACCTTGGCAAAACGAGTTTCCATTTCACGGTGGACCTCGTCAATACTGCATCCACAGATACTATCGTGTGGCGCATTTTGCAAAAGCACTTTCCAAGCATAGGTCAATTGATCCTTATGATTATGACCTCCTGTGAGAATGGTCAATGGTTCCACGACCTGCTCCAACAGATTACTATTTTCTTGGAAGGCTTGTTTGAGGTAAATACGAGAAGAAGAGGTATTCGCAAGAGTATACCAACCATCTGTTTCCTGGCTGGTCAACTCACCTGTGACCGTTGATAATTGTTCAGGGAGCGCACTTTCCAATGCTTGCACATATTCGTCAAAAGAGCTATGAATAAAGGTCACATCAGGGAAGAGTTCGTTGGCCACACGAATGGCTTCACTCAAGTTTCGTTGAACCGGTTGGTGGTCACAGCCGTTCATCATCAACCATTGGTTGGTCGATGCATAATCACGGACGTCTGCTAATTTTTGTTTCCAGAAAGTCAAAGCCTCATCTTTATCCACCGGAATTTCATTCCCGTTACTGTACCAGTTGGCAAAGAGAATACCGAGTACACGGCTACCATCAGCCCCTTGCCAGTACATCTCAGAAAATTGAGAGGTAAACTGCTCATCTTCGAGGACTTGATTGTCAAATCCGATTGGCTTGACACCACGCCCAAAGGCTGCTACGTGAATCCCTGATTTTTGAAGGATTTGAGGAGCTTGTCCCATATTTCCAAAAGTATCTGGGAAGTAGCCAATTTGAGTTGATTTGCCCCATTTGGCACATTCCGCTTGTCCAATCAAGGTATTGCGGACGTTAGCTTCACTGGAAATCAAGTAATCATCCTGCAAAATATAGAAAGGACCAATCTTGAGTTTGCCTTCGTCGATATAACGCTGCACCTTGTCACGGTTTTCAGGGCGAATTTCTAAATAGTCATCAAGGACTATGGTTTGGCCATCCAAGTGGAAACTCTTGAACTCAGGGTCATTTTCAAAAAGGTCAAAAAGATTGTCAAAAAGTTCCACCAATTGCATGCGGTGACTTTCAAAAGGTAGATACCACTCACGATCCCAGTGGCTGTGAGAGATAATATGTACAACAACATTTCCATGAGTAAAACCTCATTCTAACTTAAATTTAAAAATAGATTTGTGATTCTTTACCAGAATCTATCGAGCGATCGCTCATTAGCGAATATCCAGGTAATCCAGGACCAATTCGCAAAACATCATATTGGCCCATGAGAACCATTCACGCGAGTAGAGAGTCGGATCATCTACGTGGAAGCTTTCGTGCATAACACCTGTTCCACCATCGCAGGCGACTAGCTGGTCTAGCAAGTATTTTTTCTCCGCCTTATCAGTTGTTGTCAATCCTTGGATAGATAGGGCAATCGGCCAGATATAACGATAGAAGGTATGAGAACTTCCGAGACCGCTAGCGTATTCTCCTTGGTAGAAGTAAGGATTCTCAGGGCTTAGAATGGTGCGACGAGTTGCTTGATAGACTTCATCGTTCACATCGCAGTAACCAAGATAGGGAGCAGCCAACAAACTTGGTACGTTAGGGTCGTCCATGATGCTAGCATTTCCCAAACCGTCTACTTCAAAGGCGTAGATCTTTTCACCCTTGCTGTTGGTGGTGTAGGCGTAGTTTTCGATTCCTTCTTGGATTTCAGCTTGCAGACGTTTGGCATCAGCAATGATGCTTTCACTATCAGCTAGATTCAATTCTGCAAAAATTTCCTGGACATATCCCAAGACAACGACTGCAAACATATTTGACGGAATCAAGTAGCTATACTGACAGCAATCATCACTTGGACGGAAGGCTGACCAGGTCATTCCTGTCACGGCAAAGTCAGGACCAAAACCATCATTTACCAAAGTATCTTCCTTACGATCGGTATCACGAACAAAGCGATAAGGTGAGTTGTTATGGTCTTGTTCCACCGTCCATAAATGAAGAATTTCCTTAGCCGCTGAGACAAAAGTTTCATCAAACTGGCTAGTCTCACCAGTTTCTTTCCAAAGGAGATAAGCCAACTGCAAGGGATAGCAAAGCGAATCTACTTCATATTTGCGTTCCCATATCCAGCCATTGAGATCTGTATGGTCTGTTTCGTGGTGCCCCTTCCAGTTTTCCTCAATATTAAAAGAGTTAGCATAAGGATCCTTGAGAATCAAAGTCATCTGGCGTTTAACCAAACCAGCAATGGTCTGACGTAAACGAGGATCTCTTTTTGCCACATGAAGGTATGGTCTAAGCTGAGCAGTTGAATCACGAAGCCACATAGCTGGGATATCTCCAGTTAGTACAAAAGTTGAGCCGTCTTCTAAAATTTCAACTGTATTGTCTAAAGTGTCTGTATAGCAACGTTCAAAGACATCCACCCATTCAGGATGGTCCTTGGCACATTCCGCTACTTGGTCTAACCATTCTCTGACAATTTCTTTAGAATAAACCATAAACTATTTTGCCTCTTTCAAACAATTTTTCATTTTCAGTATAAGAAAAAATAGGTCCAAAAGATATACACAAACTAAAGTCGTTTTGAAACAATCTTATGAAAAAAAGTTGGGCAAGCCCAACTTTTTATTCACTTTTCTTTCGTCTTTTTTATTTTCGAATTCTTTATATCCGTTCGTCAACAACTCTGATTTCAAACCTTCGTAGTCTTGAGTTCCCCAACTGTCAGATACTTTTGAAGCAGTATCAAGATCCAAGTTCCCATCCTTCAATAGGAATGCATCATAACCAAAATATTTGTAACGGACAGTTGTTGAGTTTGAAAGTCCTGAATTTACCTTCGTTACCTTATAAACAGTAACCAATGAAATTTTCGCACTTGATTTTTTATCTTCGCTAGGAATAACCTTCAAGTAGCTACCTTGCGATTCTAAAGTATAAGTGTTATAGGAATCATTCTTGTGCTCTGACTTGCTGTAGTCTTCGTTTTTCTTCAACAAACCAGCAAAGTTTTTCACATCTTTCAAATCTTTTAGGCCTTCAACTGTCACTTCAACAGTCTTAGAATCTACCATTTTACCAGCTGATTTTAAAGAATTGATATAAGCTTCATTCACGTTAAGAGTGACTTTGTCGCCATTTTTCAAATTCTTTGGACGTTCCCCATTTTCAAAATCAAAGTAGGTTTCATTCTTAGAGTTTTTAGCGATAGAAATAGTACCATAGCCGTTAAGACCAGCGAATGTTACAGGTGTTTCAGTCAACAAATCAGAAGCTGAAACCTTTTCGTATTCTTTAAGATTTTCAACTTTGAAGGTTTTCTTTTCAGCCTTAACTGGTGCACTCTTAGAAGTAGTCACAACACTAAAAGTAACTTCATCTCCATTTTTTAGGTCACTTGTTTTATCAAAGCTAAATTGTACACTTCTAAGTAATGCATCTGCCTTAGCATATTTTGTCGCATATTTTGGATCTCTGGTCACTTCTGAAAAAGTAACTGGATCATTTTGTGCCAAGCCTGTTGCTTGTTTTGAGCTAAATCCAGCTTTCTTATAAGCTATTTCTCGAAGTTTAGCAAGAACTTCCTCGCTATTGTATGTCAACGTTCCAGATTCTTCGTAGCCTGAAAACTGTACTTGAACAACATTTAACAAACTCTTTGGTTGAGAATCATATACTTTAAATCCAACAAGTGCAACTATAAGCACAGCAACTGCTGCAAGAGCTCCGATAACTGCAATTTTTCTCTTTTGGAACAAATCTTTTGCTTTCTCCACAAGTTCATTTACATCAAAACCTTTAGTAGCTGCAGGTGTAACTACTGCCTCTTTTGCTGGTTCCTCTGTTGCAGATTCTGGAGTTTCAGTATCAGCAGAAGATGGTCCCTCTTCTTTTTCAACCGAAGGTTCTCTTGTTTCTGAAGGTTGCGCTTCTGCTTCCTTTACAGCCTCTTCTGTTGCTTCCGTAGGTTGCAACTCCTCTTTTTCTACTAACTCTTCATTAGTAGAGCGTTCATCAATATTACTCATAATAATCTCCTTTCTTACCCTCATTCTAGCAGAAAAGGATATATTTGTAAATCTTCACTATAGATTTATACATTCTTTTAACTTTTAGATGGATTCATTTATTTATGATATACTGAATACAAAACTCCTACAGAAGGAAATCACTATGAAACCTATACTCGAAACCATCGATACACGTTTTGGAACAGCCAGTAAACATGCATTTTCACGAGGCAATACACTACCATACACTGGAGTGCCTTTTGGGATGAATTACTTTGTTCCACAAACTAGTGACCAGGAAGGGTCTTGGTTTTTCGATCCGCATCTTCCCATATTTCAGGGCATTCGATTAACCCATCAGCCTAGTCCTTGGATTGGCGACTATTCTTGGTTGCTACTGACTCCTGTTACAGGAGAAATTAGTGGCGACACGCTCTTCTATCGTCAGTCTTCCTATAACCTTGATCGTGCTATTTTCAATCCCCATTATCTCAGAATTTTTTCTGAGCGTTATCAGATTGAAACTCAGTTAACTCCTACTTGCTATGGGGCTTCTATTCAACTAAAACAGACACAAGGAAAAGACCTCTCCATCTATCTGCATGCGAATGATGATTTGACAGTAGTGCAAGTGGATGAACGTACTATCGACATTCGCCAAAGCGGATTAACCGAAACAAATAAGAGTCCTCTCGTCATGTTCACTGTCCTCGCATTCTCTAAGGATATCCTATCTATCAAACAAGTGGGGCAGGACTGGCGTATTGATTTGGCTGGAGCAGAAGTTCAAGTTCAACTAGCGACTTCTTTTATTTCTAAAGAACAAGCTCGTTTTAATCTGCCTAAAAAAGACTTTGAAGAAACGAAAGCAGATGCTAAAGCAAGTTGGGAAGATCTTCTTGGTCGTTTTGATGTCGTGGAAACCGGACCTGTAGACCGAACATTTTTTGACCATTGTCTATATCGACTCTTTCTTTTCCCGCAAACCTTCTATGAGGTAAATAAACAGGGTGAAAGCATTCATATCGATCTTGCTTCAGGAACTATCAAGCCCGGTCTGCTCTTTACCAACAATGGTTTCTGGGATACTTTCCGCTCTTCATTCCCTCTCTTTGCCTTGATTATTCCAGAACATTATCGCCAGTTTCTTAAGGGCTTCCTCAATAGCTATCGCGACACTGGATATCTCCCTAAGTGGCTGGCTCCTGACGAAAGAGGAATGATGCCTGGTACTTTGATTGATGGTGTACTAGCAGATAGTGCTTGCAAAGACATGGCACCTGAACTTGAAGAAGAATTTCTCAAAGCCATGATTGAAACTGCGACCAAGGCAGATCCAAAAGCCATCAACGGACGCCACGGCCTTTCTCAATACCAAGAACTCGGCTACTTATCCACAGATTATCATGAAAGTGTCAGCCACACACTCGACTATGCATACAGTGACTTCTGTATCTCTACTTGTGCAGCAAAATTAGGGCAAGAAAAACTAGCCCAAACCTATGCCCACTATTCTAAGAATTATCAAAACCTCTTTGACCCTGAAACGGGCTATATGAGGGCGCGTGATGTAGATGGCAACTTCCGTCCTGACTTTTCTCCTTATAGTTGGGGCCGTGACTACGCTGAGTGTTCAGCTATTCAAGCCAGTCTGGGGGTCTTACATGACATTTCTGGACTTAGCCAACTAATGGGTGGAAAAGAAGCCTTTAGCAACTATCTTTTGAAAGCTTGTCAAAGTCTCCCACTCTTTGAAACGACGGGTTATGGCTATGAAATCCATGAGATGAGCGAGATGGCCACAGCACCATTTGGTCAACTAGCTATTTCAAATCAACCAAGTTTCCATATCCCATATCTTTCCGCTATAGTAATGTTCCCCAATATACCAGTCTCTTGATCAAAACTCTTCGTCAAAAAGCCTTTCAAGCTGGCTGGGATGCTTATCCAGGCGATGAGGATAATGGTAGTCTATCGGCTTGGTATGTATGGTCTGCTCTAGGACTTTACCCAACCTGCCCAGGAAAAGCAAGTTATGACCTTGGAATTCCGCTCTTTGACCACCTTCGTGTCTATCTGGCAGAAAAAAATCAGTGGTTAGATGTGCATGCTCAACAAAATCATGAACACTTCCACTTTGTCCAAGACTGTCAACTGGACGGAAAGGAAAAACAAAGCATCAGCCATCAGGAATTGCTCAATGCCAAGACTCTTGACTTTACCCTCAGCTGGTTACCGAAGCACTAATAGATCAAATCCCTTTGTCATGCACAAAGGGGTTTTTTATCCATATATAGTTATCCACAACCTGTGAGTAACTTTCAGCTTTTCTTCGGAAAATATTTTCAAGTTTTTCCAAAATATCTTTCCAATCCAAGTCTATAGGATTTACAACCGAACACAGTCTAATAATCTTGTTATACCAAGGTTTGTAAAGACTTGTATTGTTTTCTATTCTATCAATTTCATCTCTTCTTCTCACATCAAAACTAGAAAGAAACAGTTGTTGTTGATACCTTGAGTTATCCACAAGTTGTGGATAATATTTTCTCAACTAAGCAATCCTAGCGCCTACTGATTTTTACATTTTTTATAGTAAATTTTAAATTTTGTTAGGCGCTTTCAAAAAAACATGATATACTGAAATTATCAGAAAAGGAGACATTATGAAAAAAGATCAACACCAACTTAATTGGCTGATGGTTTCTCTGATTGCTTTCAACATGGTTTGGGGGCTAGGAAACGTCGTCAACAACTATTCTCAACAGGGGATTTCAGTAGTCGTATCTTGGATTTTAATCCTCGCACTCTACTTTATCCCATATTCACTCATCGTCGGACAACTAGGTTCTACCTTCAAGGAAAGCGGAAGCGGTGTTAGTGACTGGGTTGAAAAAACATCAACCAAACGTCTCGCCTACTTTGCCGCTTGGACCTACTGGGTTGTTCACATTCCTTACCTCGCACAAAAGCCTCAAGGAATCCTGATTCCGCTTGGATGGGCCTTGCAGGGTAACGGACAATTTCTAAAACAAATCGACATCCACTGGATTGTTATTCTCTGCTTGCTAATCTTTGGACTTTTCCTCTACCTTTCTACAAAAGGATTGACAACACTGAAAGTCATCGGTAGCTTGGCAGGAAGTGCCATGTTGATTATGTCTTTACTCTTTGTGCTTTTGGCTGTCGGTCTGCCTTTCATTAAGCCAGACATCCAGTTTGCGACACCGCACATGGATCAACTGAGCACCTACATTCCAAACTTTGATTTTTCTTATTTTACAACTATCTCACTACTGGTCTTTGCAGTTGGTGGTTGTGAAAAAATTTCCCCTTATGTGAATCAAACTCGCAATCCTGCAAAAGAATTTCCAAAAGGTATGATTGTGATGGCAATCATGGTAGGTCTCTCTGCTATCCTCGGATCAGTTGCTATGGGAATGCTATTTGATGGCAATAATATCCCTGAAGACCTCATGCGTAATGGTGCTTATCAAGCCTTCCAAATGTTAGGAAATTCTTGGGGAGTTGGAAATCTTTTCGTTGTGATTTACGCTCTTACAAATATGGTCGGACAAATCGCAGCGCTTGCCTTCTCTATTGACGCACCATTACAAATCCTGCTCAATAACGCTGACGAAAACTACATCCCAAGCTGGCTTCGTAAACGTACTGAAAAAGGTGTCCTCATTAACGGTTACCTCCTTACAGGCGTCCTCGTTAGCCTTATCATCATCCTCCCAATTTTTGGTATTCAGGAAATTGACGGACTTGTAAAATGGATGACCAACCTCAATTCTATTGTAATGCCAATGCGTTATCTCTGGGTATTCCTTGCCTATATGATGCTTAATCGCGCTTGGAAAACATACAAAAATGCCGAATACAAGTTTGTTAACAATCCTAAACTTGGCTTTGTGATCGGTACTTGGTGCTTCCTCTTCACTGCCTTTGCTTGTATCCTAGGTATGGTTCCAAAAATTAGCTATGCTGAGAATCCAACTGCTTGGCAATTCTCTCTTCTTACAAACATCTTGACACCAATTATTTGATTGGTTTAGGTGTTATTCTACCAATACTTGCCAAAAAAGAACAAAAGAAACAAGTCAAATAAATTCTACTATTAACTAGATAGTTTAACTTTTGTCTTTTCCTAAAAGAAAAATCCCCTTTGAACAGTAGCATTCAAGGGGATTTCTTTTTGTCTAATAAGCTATTTTTTATTTGGCCTCATACCAAGTTACACCTTCATTTTCATCAGCAATCAATGGAACACTGAGTTGAATGGCTTCTTCCATAGTTTGTTTGACGAGTTTCTTAATGGCAACTAATTCTGACTTAGGCACTTCAAGAACGATTTCATCGTGCACTTGCAACAGCATTTTCGTTTGATATCCACCTGCTACCAAGGCCTTATCTAGCTGAATCATGGCGATTTTGAGAATATCTGCAGCCGATCCTTGAATAGGTGAGTTGATCGCTGTACGCTCCGCAAAACTACGAATGTTAAAGTTACGCGAATTAATATCTGGCAACTCACGACGACGTTTGAAGAGAGTCTCCACATAACCCTTATCACGCGCCTCACGAACCACTTCATCCATGTAGTTTTTAATACCTGGGAAGCGTTCAAAGTAAGTGTCGATGTATGCTTTAGCCTCTTTACGGCTGATACCTAGGTTATTGGATAAACCAAAGTCTGAAATTCCGTAAACCACTCCAAAGTTGACAGCCTTGGCATTACGACGGTCGTTTGGAGTCACATCCTCGGGACGCTCAATTCCAAAGACACGCATGGCTGTCGAGGTATGGATATCAGCTCCCTCTTGGAAGGCCTTGATTAAGTGCTCATCTTTAGAGATATGCGCCAAAACTCGCAACTCAATCTGTGAATAGTCAGAGCTGAGAAGGACGCTATCCTCCCACTCTGGCACGAAAGCCTTACGAATGAGGCGACCTTGTTCCAACCGAACAGGGATATTTTGCAAGTTTGGATCGACACTAGAGAGACGCCCTGTCTGAGTCAAATCTTGAACATAGCGCGTGTGAATCTTGCCATCTGCTAAATCCAGTCCTGTAAACCAATCACATAAGTGGATTGAATTTTAGCAATCTGACGATAATCTAAAATTTTCTTGACGATTGGGGCAATAGGAGCTAGGCGCTCTAAGACATCCACTGCTGTCGAGTAACCTGTCTTGGTTTTCTTGGTGTATTCGAGAGGGAGTCCTAGCTTTTCAAAGAGTAGTTCACCCAGCTGTTTTGGTGAGTTGATATTAAACTCCTCACCAGCTAGCTCATAAATCTCCTGAGTTAGCTTTTCAATGACCAACTCATTTTCAGCTTGCATTTCAAGCAAGGTTTCTTTTTTAACCTTAATCCCAGCGATTTCCATCTTAGCAAGAACAAAGGCCAGAGGCTGCTCCATTTCATAGAGGAGGTCTAATTGCCCGTTTTCACTTAATTTTTCAAGTAGGACAGGCTCTGTCTCAACCAATACAGCAACCTTACGAGCTAAGTGCTCCAAGAATTTCTCTCTCTCAGGGATAGCTTTCTTGACCCCCTTGCCGTAGAAGGTTTCATCATCAACCAAATAAGTTTGGCCGTATAGACTGGCGATAGTGGAAATTTCATTATTCTCGACAGTAGAGAGAAGGTATTTGGCCAAGCGACTGTCAAAAGCTGGAGCCTGCAGATTCAAACCAAAACGATTTAAAAGGACTTTGGCTTTCTTAAAATCATACACTTTCAGAGGTGTTTTTTCTAGAAAATCCTTTAGAATCGAATCCTGTAGAAGTTCCAGCTTATCTGTAGAATAGAGCTTGTCTCCACAAGACCAAGCAAAACCAACCAAATCATCTGTATGGTAGTTTTCACCAAAAAGTTCAAAGTGGAAGATGGAGTCTGCACTCAGCATATCTTCGCTCACCTTGTCCACTATGGTGAAATTCAAAGTCTCAGCTTGACTACCCTGAGAAACATTCAAGGTTTGTTTTAGTTGCTTAAAGCCCATCTCATCGTAGAATTTACCTAAACTTTCTACATTGGGACCACTATAAACCAAGTCATCTAGGCCAATCTCGATTGGTGCCTTGGTATCAATCGTTGCCAGTGTTTTAGATAGGAAGGCCTGTTCCTTGTCATTGACGAGATTTTCCTTCATCTTGGAAGCCTTCATGCCATCGATATTTTCATAAATACCTTCGAGCGAGCCATATTCTAACAAGAGCTTGATCCCAGTCTTTTCACCAATCTTAGTGACGCCAGGGATATTATCAGACTTATCTCCCATGAGGGCCTTAAGATCAATAAACTGAGCTGGGGTAATTCCCATCTTTTCCATGAGATATTCTGGGGTAAAGGCCTCAAACTCGGCGACCCCTTTCTTAGAAATCTCAACTACCGTATGCTCATCCGTCAACTGGATTAAGTCTTTATCCCCACTGACGATTGTTACATCAAAAGATTCCTTTTCAGCCAAGCGACCAAGAGTTCCAATAATATCATCCGCCTCATACTGAGCCAACTCATAATGACGAATTCCAAGATGGTCTAGCATCTCACGAATAAAGGGGGAATTGCTCCCGAAACTCATCTGGTGTCTTAGCACGGCCACCCTTATAGTCTGCATACATCTCTGTACGGAAGGTTGTCTTCCCTGCATCAAAAGCAACCAAAATATGGCTGGGTTGGACACGTTCCAAGAGGTGATTTAGCATCAGGTGAAAACCGTAGATTGCATTGGTATGTAGTCCATTGTCATTTTTAAAACGATCCAGTTGCTGATAAAGAGCGAAAAAAGCTCGAAAAGCAACTGAAGATCCATCAATCAATAATAATTTTTTCTTGTCCATACACCCATTATAAAGGAAAGCAGGGAAAAATACCATTGCTAAGAGTTAGATTATAGAGGAAGCTTATTGGGGCGCTTGTTCTACTCGCGCACCGTTGCTGTCAACTTGGAAACCATCGATTATCGTATCTACTGCCAATTCTCCAGAGGCGTTCACGTAATAATATTTCCCTGAGACCTGGAACCACTGACTAGACTTCATTGCACCTGAGCTTTCAAGATAATACCAAATGCCTTTGTCCTTCAACCAACCCGTCTGCATTTCTCCAGACGATTTCAGGTAATACCACTTAGAACCTTCTTTTAGCCAACCTGTCCTCATGGAACCATTGGTTTGGAAATAGTACCAACTTCCATTTATCTTTTTCCAACCAAGTGAGACTTTCCCATCTTCATAGTAGTACCAAGTTGTCCCCTGTTTTTCCCATCCATTCTTAGAGGTGACTGTTTTAGTTAGCTGGATATATCTGCGAATTCCAGTTCGGGATGAATAACTAAGCCATTTATAGCCATCTTTTTCAAGAGTCTGATCGTAATGAACACTTTCTCCAGGATAATAATAATCGATAACAGTAGCTGTCGGCGATGGTTGATTCATGATTGCTGCTTTTTCTGTAAAAACATGGGTTCCACTAGATACTAAAGCTGACTGATGATTTCCTGTGCTGGCTTTTCCTACATCTTTAAAATGAATGAAACCAGTCATAGAATTTGCCTTCACAAGTCTACGATTGTACTTCTCTCTAATACCATAATTGTATTCCTCGATTTCAATCATATCACCAAAGACATTAGCTACCCAGGCTACGTGACCGAAGTCTCCACTACTGTCCCAAGCAATTGAGCCAATTGTCGGAGTCTTGTCCACACGATAACCTTCTCGTTTAGCACGATAACCCCAATCTTTAGCATTCCCGTACGCAGCAGGCAACTCAAAACCATTGACACTACTTAAACGAAAGGCAGCAAAAGAGGTACACTGTCTAGAGTATAGACGCCATTTATCAATTTCTTGACTTCCATTTTTATAATAATAGGGATAATCATCTCCTCGTGCCAGTGAGCCATTGTTTGCCTGATTGGCATGAACAGTTCCTCCACCAAACAAAAAAGCACCTGCTAACAATAGTGAAGCTGTCCCTACTGTCGTTCTCTTAAGAAAAGTTCCCTTTTTACTATCTGTCATTCATTCTCCTTCGAATAGATAAATTTTTGAGGTTGACCTCATTTATATCATTCGAAAGAAAAAGAAAAAAGTGAGAAAACTCCCACTTTCAAGCTTAATCCAAATAGTGAATTAAATTCTTTTCTGTTAAAATATCTGAATAGGTGAAGGATTCAACGTAGACGTTAGCCTGTTTATCTCCTTCTACATCTCCAAATTCAACGATAAAAAGCGATGGATAAACTTCAATAAGTCTTCCCAAACGATTTTTTTGACGTTTACGACCGTTTTCTAAGGTCATTTCCACGACTTGTCCTTCATGCGCCTTGATTTCTTCCTTTATTTTTTTCATCTTGGCTACATCTGTAAATGCATCTGTCATCTTTGTTCCTCTCTCTTCGAAATACTTGAAAACTTGTTATACTCTTTTTGGAAAATCAATTCTACCGTTCCACGTGCACCGCTACGGTTTTTCTCAATAATAACTTCTACCTTGTTATTCGGAAGTCCTTCCTCTTCTTCGCCACCGCGTTCATAATAGTCATCTCGATAGAGAAAGGCTACGATATCCGCATCCTGCTCGATAGATCCAGACTCACGAATATCTGATAACACCGGCCTTTTATCTTGACGTTGCTCAACACTACGTGACAACTGACTTAGCGCGATAACAGGCACCTTCAGCTCCTTAGCTAGGATTTTCAACTGACGTGAAATCTCTGACACCTCTTGTTGACGGTTCTCACGACCAGTCCCTGTAATTAGCTGCAGGTAGTCAATCAAGATCAAGCCAAGATTGCCAGTTTCTTGAGCCAATTTTCTGGCGCGTGAACGAATCTCTGTAATTCGAATTCCAGGGGTATCATCAATATAGATACTTGCTTTTGCAAGATTCCCTTGAGCAATCGTATATTTACGCCACTCTTCCTCAGTAAGTTGACCTGTACGAATAGAGTGAGACTCCACTAGTCCTTCGGCAGCCAACATACGATCGACCAGACTTTCAGCCCCCATCTCGAGGGAGAAAATGGCAACAGTCTTGTCTAGCTTGGTTCCAATATTTTGAGCAATATTCAAGGCAAAAGCCGTCTTACCAACCGCAGGACGAGCAGCCAGAATGATCAATTCCTCCTCGTGCAATCCAGTTGTCATATGATCCAAATCTTGATAACCAGTTGCAATCCCCGTAATATCCGATGTTTGTTGCGATCGAACTTCCAGGTTTCCAAAGTTAAGATTTAGAATGTCACGAATGTTTCTAAAGCCACTACGATTTGCATTCTCGCTGACATCAATCAAACCTTTTTCGGCTTGTGCAATGATTTCATCTGCAGGGCTAGAGGCTTCATAAGCTTGATTTATAGACTCCGTCAACTTAGCAATCAAACGACGAAGCGTAGCTTTCTCTGCTACAATTTTTGCATAGTATTCAGCGTTTGCAGAGGTTGGTACAGAGTTGATAATCTCAACAAGGTAGGACAGGCCACCAATATTTTGCAAATCACCTTGATCATCTAATATCGTGCGAACAGTCGTTGCATCAATGGCCTCGCCACGATCTGACAAGTCAACCATGGCCTGAAATCAAACGGTGAGCATACTTAAAGAAGTCTCGAGAGTCAATATATTCTCGAACAAATACGAGTTTACTCTCATCGATAAATATAGCTCCCAATACAGATTGTTCTGCCAAGATATCCTGGGGCTGAACTCGTAGTTCTTCTACTTCTGCCATCAGATTTTCCTTCCTTTTACAACATAATTACTCAATCTGGATTAGCCTTCTTTTACACGAAGATTGATGACGCTAGTCACATCCTGATAAATTTTTACAGGAACA
This sequence comes from uncultured Streptococcus sp., assembly GCA_916439135.1. GTDB lineage: Bacteria > Bacillota > Bacilli > Lactobacillales > Streptococcaceae > Streptococcus. The sequence goes on from CAKAHR010000001.1 coordinate 995,253, forward strand.
TCAATCAAGCCAACTGCTCGAATCGGAGATTGAACTTGAATATGACGTTTATCAATCTTAATTCCAAATTGTTTTTGAAGTTCTTCCGCAATTTTCTTGCTAGTAATTGAACCGAAAGTTCGGCCATCTGGGCCAACTTTTTCAACAAACTCGACGATTGTTTCTTCTGCTTCGAGTTTTTTCTTGATTTCTTGTGCTTCTGCAAGAAGTTGAGCATGTGCTTTTTCTTCAGATTTTTGCTTACCGCGCAACTCTCCAATTGCTTGTGTAGTCGCTTCTTTAGCAAGGTTTTTCTTGATCAAAAAGTTTTGTGCATAACCTGTTGGCACTTCCTTAATCTCGCCTTTTTTCCCTTTACCCTTTACATCTGCTAAAAAGATTACTTTCATTCTTCTGTCTCCTCTTCTCTAATTTCATTAGAAATAACGGTTTTTAGTTTATCAGCCGCTTCTTGCAGACTCATATCTGTAAGTCGGGCAGCTGCTAGGTTGAAGTGGCCTCCACCACCTAATTCTTCCATAATACGTTGCACATTGATCTTACTTCGACTTCGTGCAGAAATGGAAATATCCCCTTGGCTGTTTTTTGCAATGACAAAGCTAGCTTCAATACCCGACATGGCTAACATCGTATCAGCTGCTTTACTAATCACTACAATATCATACTCCTTATTATCCTTAGCTTGAGCCACGAGAATAGAAGGTTGTACGGCCTGTCCTTGCAAGATAAGCTCATTCACCAATCGATACTCTTCAAAGTCAGTTGCCGCAAGTTCTTGGATTACAATACTATCACTACCACGTGTTCTTAGATAGCTTGCCACGTCAAAGGTTCGGCTAGTCACGCGAGAGGTGAAATTCTTAGTATCCAGCATTATACCACCCATGAGAACACTAGCTTGGATACGACTTAAACGTGATTTCTTAGAGTTCTGGAATTGAATCAACTCGGTTACAAGCTCACTCGCACTACTTGCCCCACTCTCGATATAGGTGATAACAGCATTTTCTGGAAAATCCTGATCTCGTCTATGATGGTCAATAACAATCGTTTGTGTGAATAAATCATAAAACTCTTTTGACAAGGTCAAGGCCGTCTTTGAATGGTCCACCATCACTAGCAAGGAACGATTCGTGACCATTTCCATAGCCTGATTTAAAGGAAGAAGTTTTGTAACTCCCTCATTTTCTAAAAATTGAATGGCACGATGGATGTCCGGAGACATTTGTTCTGGATCATAGACTACATAACTTTCGTCCAAGACGTTACTAGAAAACAATTGCATACCGACGGCAGATCCCAAAGCATCCATGTCTAAGTTTTTATGGCCAACAATAAATACACAATCGACACTCTTCAATTTTTCAGAGATTGCCGTCATCATTGCTCTAGTACGTGTTCTTGTTCGTTTGATAGAAGCTGCAGAGCCACCACCAAAATAAATCGGATTCTTCGTTTCATCGTTTTCTTTGACAACGACTTGGTCTCCACCTCGAACTTCTGCAAGGTTGAGATTTGATAAAGCAACTTTACCAATACTCTCATGATCGCCATCACCGTATGAAAAGCCCATACTCATGGTTAAGGCTAAATCTCTCTGCTTTGCTTCTTCACGGAAGGTATCAATCACAGAAAACTTGTCCTGCATCAAATGTTCCAATACCGTATAGTCAGTAAACAAGTAAAAACGGTCCATGGTCACTCTACGAGAAAACATTTTATGTTTTCCGGTAAATTCTGCGACAAAATTCGCGACAAAACTATTAATATGACTGATATCTGATTCAGATGTTTCGTTCTCTAAATCATCATAATTATCTACTGAAATTATACCAATTACAGGACGACTCGTCACCAATTCTACTGTGGCTTCGTACTCTCCAGAAACGTCAAAAAGTAGAGCACGCCAGAATTTCTATCTAGATGCACCGCATAACGTTTTTCTCCTACATTAGCATAAATTCCAGGTGAAGATATGGATGTTTTTATAATTTCTTGAACTTGAGGAAGGTCTATTTCTCCATCTTCCGTTGTCAACATTAACTCAGCGTAGGGATTGAACCACTCAATCTCACTACTTTCCATGTTTAGCTTGACAACTCCAACAGGCATCTGTTCTAAAAGTGAACTTAAACTATCTTCCGCCTGATGGTTTACGTACTGGATTTGTTCAATTTCTGTTTTCTGATAAGATTTCTTCTGAAAATAAAATAACAAAAGAAATGCCACTACCAAGAAAAACAAGCACGCTATTGTGACTAGGTTATTTTGAAGAAAAATAACTAATGCAGTCATGATTATAAAGGCAATCCCAGCAAATAAGTATATAAAAAAGGGATTCATTTCATTTTTTTTCATTACAAACCTCTTGCGCAATATTATACCATATTTGCACTGAAAAAGCGACATTTAAAGAAGGAATAGCACTTGTGCTCAATTGTAGTAGTATGAACACAAAAGGTGGTTTACACTAGTGTAAACCACCTTTTTAATCTAATCATACTATGGATTATGGCTCTTTTACTTCAAGAAGACCGATATCTCCATCTTCGCGTCGATAAATGACATTAGTTGTTTCATCTTCAACATCAATATAAATGAAGAAATCATGACCCAATAAGTCCATCTGAAGAAGTGCTTCTTCAAGATCCATTGGTTTTAAATCAATTTGTTTTGAACGAACAACTTTAGGTTGAGCCGCATCTGTCTCTTCAACTAAAGCATCTGTAAACAATTGGCTAGTAGAAACTTTATTTCTGTTTTTGCGTTCAATTTTAGTTTTATTCTTACGGATTTGACGCTCAATCTTATCTGTCACCAAATCAATAGATCCATACATGTCTTGAGAAACGTCTTCTGCACGAAGGGTAATAGACCCAAGTGGAATCGTTACTTCTACCTTAGCAGTCTTTTCACGATAGACTTTCAAGTTTACACGTGCATCTAGTTCTTGATCTGCTTGGAAGTATTTTTCGATCTTTTCGAGTTTAGAAACTACATAATCACGAATTGCTTCTGTTACTTCTAGGTTTTCACCACGGATACTATATTTAATCATATAAGTACCTTCTTTCTAAACATATTTGTTTTTCTATATTTATTATAACGCTTTCAAAAAATTATTGCAATCTTTTTCCTCATCTTACGAGGGAAAATGTTTTGACCTCCTCTGCGCCTGCATTCTCAAGTAGTTTTTTCACACGGTTAAGTGTCACTCCTGTAGTATATATATCATCAATCAATAAAATCTTTTTAGGAATCGTTAGTCCATCTTTAATAAAAAAAGGGAGTTCAGTCGCAAAACGTTCTGAACGAGTTTTTGAAGAACTTGCTTTCTCTTCTCTTTTTTCTAAAAGGTTCTTATAGGAAAGGCCGGTAGCTTCAATTAAACCCGCAACCTGATTAAAACCTCTTTTTGCATATCTCTCAGAACTTAAGGGAATTAAAAGAAAATGGTAATCCTTATAGTTGATTAGAAAGTCCCTTAAAATCGATGCAAAAACTTTTCGAAGTATATAATCACCATTAAATTTATAACGACTAAAGAAGTCTTTCATTGCTTGATTGTAAACAAAAATTGCTTGATGATTTACATCAATCCCTTCTTTACACCAAACTTGACAGTCTTTACACGAAGTTGACAGACCTTTTTTATAACAGTTTGGACAATGTTCTTCCCCAATCATTTCAAAACTTGAAGAACAAGTTAAACAGACTGAAGTCTCCTCTTTTTTCAACAAAAGAAGATTGCTAAAGGTTAGATTACTTTTTAAATGCTGTCCACATAGTAAACAAGTCATAAGCCGGCCTCCTTGTTCATCAGTTTAATTTCTTTATAGCATTCTTAATCGAACGATTTAAGCCGTCATGAAAGAAGATTAAATCTCCTGTTGGTCTGTCCATACTTCGACCCACACGCCCTCCAATTTGAATGAGACTTGATTTTGTAAAGAGGCGATGATTGGCTTCCACTACAACTACATCTACACAAGGGAAGGTAACTCCTCGTTCCAATATGGTTGTACTTATCAATATAGTTAATTCCCTATCCCTAAATGCTTGAACTTGTTCTAATCGATCTTCAGTAACCGAAGATACGAAACCAATTTTCTCATTTGGAAACTGTAGCTGCAAGATTTCCTTTAACTTTTCTCCTTTTTTAATCTCTGATGCAAAAATGAGTAAAGGAAAGCCGGTTTTTCTTTGTTTTTCAATATAGCTTTTTAGCCTTGCTGGTAAACGAAGTTTTTCTAAACAACTGTCCAATTCTGATAACCAGACGGGTTTGGGAATAATCAAAGGATTCCCATGAAACCGCCTTGGCAAGCTCAACCTTTTCAACTCTCCTAAGCGAACTTTTTTATCCAATTCATCTGTAGAAGTTGCTGTAAGGAAGATCCTGAGTCCATTTTTCTTTACACAATTCTTTACAGCTTTGTAAAGCATTCTGTTGTCAACATAGGGGAAGGCATCTACTTCATCTACAATTAATAAATCAAAAGCCTGATAAAACTTTAATAATTGATGAGTTGTTGCAACAACTAGTGGTGTTCGAAAGTATGGTTCAGATTCACCATGTAATAGCGCAATTTCACAGTCAAAATCGGTCTGTAGTCGCTTATGTAACTCTAAGCAAACATCTATACGGGGGCTGGCTAGACAAACTGCCCCACCGTCATTAATAACCTGAGCAACAACTTGATAAATCATCTCTGTCTTTCCCGCCCCAGTCACAGCATGAACTAAAGTCGGTTGCTGACTTTCTAGTGCTTTAAGCAAACCTTCTGATACTTTTCCTTGAAAAGGAGTTAATTGTCCCTGCCACTTAAGAACATCTTGCTTAGGAAATTCTTCCTGAGGGAAGTAGTATAATACCTGATCGCTCCTTACTCGCTTCATTAACAAACATTCTCGACAGTAGTAAGCATCAATAGGTAGTTTCCATTCCTCTTGAATCATACTATCACATCGTTGACAAAACAAGCTTTTCCCTTCTCTTTTTTTCATACTCTGCAGTTTTACTGCCAGTTGTCGTTCTTCTACACTTAATTCTTGTTCTGTAAAAAGTCGGCCTAGATAATTTGGATTTACTTTCATACTTATATGTTCGGAAAAAAACTAGCGCTTTATATGATTTTTTTAGTACAATTAAACCATGGAATTTAGAACAATTAAAGAAGACGGACAAGTCCAAGAAGAAATCAAAAAAATCTCGCTTCATTTGCCATGCAAAGCGTGTCTATAGTGAAGAAGAGGCTCGTGCTTTCATCACATCTATTAAGAAAGAACACTACAAAGCAACTCATAACTGCTCTGCTTTTATAATAGGGGAACGTAGCGAAATTAAGCGAACCAGTGATGATGGAGAACCAAGCGGAACTGCTGGTGTACCTATGCTTGGAGTTCTAGAGAACCACAATCTTACGAATGTCTGTGTAGTTGTTACCCGATATTTTGGAGGTATTAAGCTGGGTGCTGGAGGCCTCATTCGCGCTTATGCAGGAACTGTCGCCTTGGCAGTCAAAGAAATTGGCATCATTGAAATCAAAGAACAAGCAGGCATTCAGATTCAAATGACATATGCTCAATATCAAGAATATGGGAACTTTCTTAAAGAACATCATCTTATGGAACTTGAAACCAACTTTACGGATCAAGTTGAAACCATGATTTTTGTTGATAAAGACGATAAAGAAGGTATCAAAGCTGCCCTTATCGAATTTTTCAATGGGAAAGTCACCTTAACAGACCAAGGTTTACGAGAGGTCGAAGTTCCTGTCGACTTAGCTTAAAAAGGAGGAAAATATGGTATTCGGAAAATTAATCAATGGTCTTGCTGGAAATTTTAGCGAACAAAACAAAGAAACTCTAACGAAAGAGTATGGTCAGTATCTACTGGAAAATGAAGAAATCCAGATCGGCTATAAGCTTATTCGAGATGCAATCATCTTTACAAACATCCGTATTATTTTTACAGACAAACAGGGGGCTACTGGAAAAAAAGTATCTATCAAATCCATTTTCCTCATGAATATTGTCGATGTTGAATTGGAGACCGCTGGCCTTGGAATTGATGACAGTGAAATGACTATTACTTATTTAGAAAATGTCTTTCTAAAAGCTCACCACGAGCACTCTAACTCTATCAAATTTGAATTTCCAAAGAAATCCGACCTTGTCCCACTCTATACTTATTTGTTAGAATTAGCTTATCAAAACCGTTTGAGAATTAACGGTTTGGATCATTGATATAAAAAAATCCTATCGCTTCGATAGGATTTCTATATTTTACAAAAGTTTAAGATAGCGTTATACTAGTAGCATCTTATATATAGAGGTGCTATTATGGCTATTTATAACAATATCACTGGACTTATCGGAAAAACACCGATTGTTAAATTGAATAACATTGTACCAGAAGGTGCAGCAGATGTTTATGTAAAACTTGAAGCTTTCAACCCAGGATCTTCCGTTAAAGACCGCATTGCTCTCAGTATGATTGAAAAAGCAGAGCAAGAAGGGAAACTGAAACCGGGATCTACTATTGTAGAAGCAACAAGTGGAAATACAGGTATCGGGCTTTCATGGGTTGGTGCTGCTAAAGGTTATAAGGTTGTCATCGTTATGCCTGAAACTATGAGTGTTGAACGCCGTAAGATTATCCAAGCCTATGGTGCAGAACTCGTGCTTACCCCTGGTAGCGAAGGGATGAAAGGTGCAATTGCAAAAGCACAAGAAATTGCTGCTGAACGTGATGGTTTCCTACCTTTACAATTCGTCAACCAAGCTAACCCAGAAGTTCACGAAAGAACAACAGGAGCTGAAATTCTAGCTGATTTCGGAACTGATGGTTTAGATGCCTTTGTTGCTGGTGTTGGTACTGGAGGAACTATTTCTGGTGTCTCTCACGCCCTTAAAGCTGCTAATTCAAACATTCAAGTTTTTGCAGTTGAGGCAGACGAATCAGCGATCTTATCAGGTGAAAAACCTGGACCACACAAAATTCAAGGTATCTCAGCTGGATTTATTCCAGAAACACTTGATACGGAAGCTTACGATGGGATTGTTCGTGTAACATCAGACAATGCCCTAGCACTTGGCCGTGAGATTGGCGGAAAGAAGGCTTCTTAGTAGGTATTTCTTCTGCTGCGGCTATCTATGCAGCCATTGAAGTTGCTAAAAAACTTGGAGCAGGTAAAAAAGTACTTGCACTCGCACCAGATAACGGAGAACGTTATCTATCTACAGCGCTCTATGAATTTGAAGTGTAGTCTCCTAAATACACAAAGCCCTTATTAAAGGGCTTTTTTATATATTTTAAAAAATAGATGGCTCTCCCTATAGGAATCTACTGCATAGAAAAAGGAAGTAAATTTACTTCCTTTTGTATGATTAGTTATTCAAGGCTGCTGCCATTGTAGCTGCAACTTCAGCTTCAAAGTCATTCGCAGCTTTTTCGATACCTTCACCAACTTCAAAGCGAGCGAACTCAACTACTGAAGCGTTAACTGATTCAAGGTATGCTTCAACTGTCTTGCTGTCATCCATGATGTAAACTTGTGCAAGAAGTGTGTATGCTTGGTCAACTTTAGTATTGTCAAGCATGAAGCGGTCCATTTTACCTGGGATGATTTTATCCCAGATTTTTTCTGGTTTACCTTCTGCTGCCAATTCAGCTTTAATGTCAGCTTCAGCTTGAGCGATTACTTCGTCAGTCAATTGAGCTTTAGAACCATACTTCAAGTGTGGAAGAGCTGGTTTACCAACCATTGCACGGCTTTCGTTGTCTTGGTCGATCACGTGGTTCAATTGTGCCAATTCATCTTTAACAAATTGCTCATCCAATTCTTGTATGAAAGAACAGTTGGTTTCATTGCAGCGATGTGCATTGAGATTTGTTTAGCAAGTGCTTCGTCTCCACCTTCGATGACAGAGATAACACCGATACGTCCACCGTTGTGTTGGTAAGCACCAAAGTGTTGAGCATCTGTTTTTTCAAGCAAAGCAAAACGACGGAATGAGATTTTTTCTCCGATAGTAGCAGTTGCAGATACGTATGCAGCTTCAAGAGTTTCTCCTGAAGGCATTGTCAAAGCAAGAGCTTCTTCGTTGTTAGCTGGTTTACCTTCAGCGATTACTTTAGCTGTTGCATTTACCAATTCAACGAATTGAGCGTTTTTCGCAACGAAGTCAGTTTCAGCATTTACTTCAACTACTGCTGCAACGTTACCATTAACATAAACACCAGTCAAACCTTCTGCAGCAACACGGTCAGCTTTCTTAGCTGCTTTAGCCATACCTTTTTCACGAAGCAATTCGATCGCTTTTTCGATATCACCTTCAACTTCAACCAATGCTTTTTTAGCGTCCATGACACCAGCACCAGATTTTTCACGTAACTCTTTAACAAGTTTAGCTGTAATTTCTGCCATTTTGATTCTCCTATATTTTTTAAAAAATAGGAGAGCCGGGCTAAGCCCCGCCCTCCTAGGTAATTACTATTTATACGAATTAAGCGTTGTCGCCTTCAACAACTTCAACGATTTCTTCGATTGAATCTGCTTGAGCTTCTGAAGCTGCAAATTCTGCTTCAACTGCTGCTACAGCATCTTCACCTTGGCGACCTTCGATGATAGCATCTGCCAATTTAGCTGTGATCAACTTAACTGCGCGGATAGCGTCATCGTTAGCTGGGATGATTACATCGATATCGTCTGGATCAGTGTTTGTGTCAACCATCGCTACAACTGGGATACCCAATTTTTTAGCTTCTTTAACAGCGATTTGCTCTTTATGTGGGTCAACTACGTACATTACATCTGGGATACGAGGCATATCTTCGATACCACCCAAGAATTTTTCAAGACGTGCACGTTGTTTGTTGAGAAGTGCAACTTCTTTCTTAGGAAGAACATCAAAGATTCCTTCTTCTTCCATACGTTTAATTTCTTTCAAACGAGCGATACGTTTTTGGATTGTTCCCCAGTTAGTAAGAGTTCCACCCAACCAACGGTGGTTGATGTAGTATTGACCTGAACGTTCTGCTTCTTCTTTAACAGCGTCAGCAGCTTGTTTCTTAGTACCAACAAACAATACAACCGCATCGTTAGCTGCTGCATCACGCATAAAGTCGTATGCTTGGTCAGCGTATTTTACAGTTTGTTGCAAGTCGATAACGTGGATTCCGTTACGCTCAGTGAAGATGTACTTAGCCATCTTAGGGTTCCAGCGACGAGTTTGGTGACCAAAGTGTACACCAGCCTCAAGAAGTTGTTTCATTGAAATTACTGCCATGAGTATTTCTCCTTTTTTGTTTTTTCCTCTTCTCGATTTCAGCTCGCAAAACAACCCGAAGGCAACAGTTTCACAATTCATCAAGAATGAGTATTATCGTTCACACGACAAGTTTCATTTTACCACAATTCCTCAATATTATCAAGCTATTTTGATAGTTTTTTAGCAGAACTTAACAATTTAAGGATAAGAAAAGAGACTCGCAAGAGTCTCGTTTTTTTCATTAGTTTGGATAGATGTAAGTAACGTAACCTTCAGAAGTTGTAGTTGGGTTGAACCATCCACGTTTGTTACTGATTGTACGATCTCCACCATAGTTAGATTCTGATACTTGGATACTTGTGGTAGACGAAACAGCTGTAACAACCGCTACGTGTCCATATCCACCATCATTCCAACAAGCAATCGCACCAACTTGTGGTTGAGAACCTGTACGGAAACCTGCTGCAGCTGCACTTGTTGCCCACTGCGCTCCGTTACCCCAGTAATCTCCAGCCCAAGGTGCTAATGTTTTAGCTCCCCAAGTACATTCTCCCGTTGGATAACTTGAAGCATTTGTACTATATGTAGGACGTTGACTTACAGGAGTTGGTGCAGGTGTGTAACTTGAGTCTTCATCTGATGATGATGAAGAAGAACTTGAAGTTGCTTGTACTTGTGCTGCAAATGTTGTATTTGCTGAAGCTGCAACTGTTTGTTGTTGACTTGTTTGTTGAGCTTTGTAAGCTGCTTCTGCTTCAGCCGCTGCTTTCGCTTCAGCCTCAGCTGCTGCTTTTTGCTCTAACAAAGTCGCTTTTTCACTTTCTGCAGTAGCTTTTTCTGCTGCGAGATTCAACTCAGCTACTTTCAATTCAGCTTGTTTTGTTGTTAAAGCTTGGGCGTCATCTGCGAGTGTTTGTTGGTTGGCAATAACTGTGTTGATTGCTTCATTGTTAGCAACTTGTTTCTCAGCAATAGCTTTTTTATCTTCTTTTTGTTGTTGCAACATTTTGTTGTTAGCTGAAACAATTTCACTCATAGCTGCTACACGAGAAATAGCTTCTGTGATTGAGTTAGAGTTGATAATTGTATTAATGTAGCTTGTAGCAGTTCCGTTAGTTTGTGCACTACGTGCTTGGTTTTCAAGCGATTCATTACGAGCTACGATATTTTTTGAAAGCTCTGTGATTTCACCTTCAAGTTTTTTAGATTCTTCTTGAAGTTTTTCATTCTCAGTTTGCAACTTTTCTTGTTCTGTCTGAATAGCTGTAACTTGAGTCTGAATCTCATCAACTTGTTTTTGAGCTTCCTTTTGTTGTGTTGTCAACTCGCTAATTTTGCTATCTTGAGCTGCAATTTTTTCATCTGTTGTATTAGCTTTAACACTTGAGAGCACAGCTCCTTGTGAAACTAATACTGTACTTAACATGAGTGATGCTAGAATTTTTTTCTTCATAAGTGTAAATACTCCTTCTTTAAAAAAGACAATACTAGTATATCAAAAAAAGGCCTAATAAATATTACGCCTTTATTACAGTTTTGTTTCTTTCTTATAGATATATTTTTTCAAAAATATATTGGAAAACTAACATCCATATAAAATTCAATATCATCGTAGGGACAAGGCTATAAACCATAAATACAGATAAACTTTCTGCAGTTAACCCTACCAAGTGTGCCAGGATAAAGCTAGCAAATTCAAATGTAAAAGTCATCATTAAAATAGCTAATAATCTTGTCCATCTATTTAACAAAATAACAGAGTTACTTTTATATACGATCGCTCCAATGATCACAAAGAGGAGACTGGCAATCCCTATCAAATGGAAGAAGTAGATGTCGTAAATAAGTCCTAGGACCAAGCAATAGGCTAAAAAGAGATACTCTGATACTTCTATTGTCTCGAATAATAAGAAGATGAAGATAAAGTGGCTAATCATTTGAAAATGTGGGAAAAAGCTATTTACAAATTGTCCTAAGTGGCTATCTATCAAGACGATTAAGGGCAAGAGCAAAAACATCCCTATCTGCTTAAAAAGTCTCATGATGGATTCCCCGCTAACTCTACGACCTTAAGATTCATTGGATCAGCATGCATTTTGACCATCACTTCTCTTGTCAGATAATCATTAGTAGGTGTCACCGATACGACTTCTCCTACAGGAATGTCTGTAGCGTTGAAGTTTCCCAAACCTCCAGTTACGACTTTATCACCTTGACTAATGTCGCCACTGTTATTTAACTGGCTGATTTTCAGTAGTTCTTTTTCCTTGTCATAACCAATGATAATCCCGTAAATACTACTAGAACCGTGCTGAATTTTAACAGAAATCTTCTCTGTGTTTTCAGCATTTGTTAATAAATTGACTACGGTTGAGTTGTCTTCTACTTTTTCGACGCTTCCAACAAGTCCTCCACCAGAGACAACGAGCATACTAGTTGTTACTCCTTGTTTTGAACCGGCATTAACTGTCAATTCCTGCTTCCAAGTTGCTGGAGTTCTCATAATGACGTCTGCAGCAATGAGCTTGGTCGCATTCAATTTTGACTTCATATCTAATAATTGACGCAGTTGTTCATTTTCTTCTTTCAAACGATCTGCTTCATTCTTTTCCTTTTCCATTTGATAGAATTCTTTTTTGAGAGTTTCATTCTCGCTATATGCTCTCGTCAAATTTCCTAAATCTGACTTTGTAGCTTCTAACCATTGAAATGGTTTTTGTACGATTCTATCTATCAACGAAATTCCATCTCCAGCTTTTGTCACAAGTGCACTGGATTGTGTCGCCACTAAAAAAACTGAAACCACTAGTATAACGACAAATAGAACAATGATATATTTTGATTTTTTAAAACGATTCATACCTTTACCTTATATTATTCTATACTTTACTTTAGGATTTTAATAAAAACAGGATTCCACCTAATACACATACAAGTAATAGAGCAACACTATCTTTATTCATCCAATTCAACTGTCGATACTGACTGCGTCCATTCCCGCCTTGATAACCTCTAGCTTCCATAGCTGTAGCAAGAGAATCCGCTCTTTTCAAACTTGAAGCGAATAAAGGAATTAAAATAGGAATCATAGCCTTAACCTTTTGGATGATATTACCTTCTCCAAAATCAACACCACGCGCCTTTTGAGCATTCATAATACGAATAGTATCATCCATCAAGGTTGGTACAAAACGCAAGCTCATTGACAACATAAGCCCAATTTCATGAACAGGCACTTTAAATCTTTTTAAAGGCCCAAGCAAGGATTCAACTGCTGTTGCCAGGCTTAGTGGCATTGTGGTCAAAGTAAGCAAGGTTGAGAAAAAGATAATCAATACAAAGCGGCAAAAAATGATTCCAGCCTGCTCAATACCATGAGTAGTGATTTTTATGAACCCCATCTCAAATAGGACTTGACCCCCTGAAATAAAGAAAAGTTGAAAAAGGGTTGTAAAGATAATCAGAAAAAACATCGACTTCAAACCTTTTATAAAAAAAGATAAGGGAACATCTGATAGAGCCACAAATATGCCTGTTGCAGCGAAAAGTATTACGTTTGTAATTGGATTATTGGCCCAAAAAACGATAATAATCAGTAAAAACATTGCCACTAACTTACTACGTGGGTCCAAACGATGGACAATCGAATTTCCTGGTATGTAACGACCTAAAATCATGTTATCCATTAATGAACTCCTTAAACTCTTCTATCGTTATCGGCATTTGTTTAAAAGAAACTCCCCGTTCAGCTAGTCTTTGGGCAAATCTTGTGATTTTCGGAACACCCAATTGGATATTTTCCATAAACTCCAGATTCTGAAAGACAAGACTAGGTGCTCCACTCTTAACCAATCTTCCTTTTTCCATCACATAAACTTGGTCAGCAAATTCTGCCACATCATCCATGAGGTGAGTCACCAAAACAATCGTGATGCCATCTTGATGAAGCTTTTCAAATAAAGCCATCAACTCTTTACGACCAATCGGATCTAGGCCTGCTGTAGGCTCATCTAAAACCAAGATACTTGGCTCCATCGCCAAAATCCCAGCAATAGCAACCCTTCTCATTTGTCCACCTGAGAGTTCAAATGGACTACGTTCAAAAAGTGACTCGTCAATTCCTACTAAATCTAATTTTTCACGCGCAATAGCCTCGGCCTCTTCTACAGAAACTCCAAAATTCTGAGGACCAAAAGCGACATCTTTTAAGACAGTTTCTTCAAATATTTGATTTTCTGCAAACTGAAATACCAATCCTACTTGTTTGCGAATTTGACGAATTTGCTTGTTAATTGATGTTGACGTAATTAATGTATCAAAGACACGGACACTTCCCTTTGTGGGAACCAACAAACCATTCAAGAGTTGTAGAATTGTGGATTTCCCACTTCCTGTATGCCCAATAATTGCAGTATAGGAGCCGTCCTCTATCGTTAAACTAACATCAGACAAAGCTGCTGAAGCAAAGGGTGTTCCTTCTTGATACGTATAACTAACATTGTCTAGAATAATTCCCATAAAGCCTCCTCAAGCTCCTCTTCAGTAAGATAGAGTTCCGGCAAATCCAAACCACTAGCACGTAGTGAATCTTTTAATTTATTTACAAAGGGTTGATCTAGGCCAATTTGATCTAAATCTGCCCTAGAAAATAATTCTCTAGGAGTACTAGTTGATTCGATTTCTCCTTTTTTCATCACCAAAATACGATCACTCATGGCCACCTCATCCAAATCATGCGTTATGGAGATGACTGTCATTTGGTGATCTTGGCGAATCTTCTGGACTATCTTAATCAATTCTAGACGTCCTTCTGGATCCAACATACTTGTAGCTTCATCCAGAATTAAAATATCTGGTCGCAAAGTGACAACGCCTGCAATGGCAACTCTCTGCTTCTGACCTCCCGATAAACGAGCTGGTTCCTTTTTAGAAAATTCAGCCATACCAACCAATGATAAAGCTTCAGCAACTCTCTGCTTCATCTCTTCAAGTGGGATCCCTTGGTTCTCTAAACCAAAGCAACGTCATCTTCCACCGTCGCCCCTACGAACTGGTTGTCAGGATTTTGAAAAACCATGCCAATCTGACGTCTTTTTTCCCAGACGTTTTCTGGAGTTAGGCAATCACCGTCTATCCAAATCTCTCCAGACTCGGCCTCAAGTAAGCCGTCAATCAAGCGAACAGTCGTTGATTTCCCGCTACCATTATGACCAACAATAGACAACCATTCTCCGCGTTTCACGTGAAACGAAATGTTATGAACATCATAATGTTCCTGATCTGCCTGGTATCGAAATGACAGATTTTTAATCTCAATAATTGATTCCATATCTAGCGAAAGGTTCCTTTAAACAAATACGCGCTTCCTTTAAAATAATCATATCCAGAATAAACTGTAAAGAACAAAGCAATATATAGAGTTATCTGGCCAAGCAAGTTCCAGTGAAGCAACAAGAAGATTATCGCAAACATCTGACTGAATGTCTTGATTTTCCCAGGCATAGCAGCAGCCAGAACGGTTCCACCTGTTTCAACTAAAAGCAAGCGCAAACCAGTAACTGCAAGTTCTCGGCAAATGATAACAGCAACCAGCCAGGCTGGAGCCATGTTTAGACCAACCAACATGATGAAAGCTGACATGACCAACAACTTATCAGCCATCGGATCTGCAAATTTACCAAAATTACTAACCACTTGCCATTTTCTAGCTAAATAACCATCTAGATAATCCGTGATACTAGCAATAGCAAAAATAACAGCCGCCGTTTTATGCAATAACGGAGACGACCCAAATGATAAAAGGAGGATAAAAATCGGAATAAATACAATTCTACCCAGCGTAAGTATGTTAGGAATATTCTCTTTTTTCATATTATCCTTCCTTAATTTGAACCTAATTTCAGTGTAATCCAGCCAGTTTGACCAGTTAATTTCGAAGTATCAATTTCCTGATTATCAATCTTGATTTTCACGCCTTTGACAACGCCTAATGTGATAGTTACTGGAGAGCCTTTAGAAATTGTTGTTTTGGCCATCTTATTATTAGGCTCAAGAGTAGTTCCTCCAGCCAATTCAGTATCTGAAACACTAATCCAGCTTGTTACATCCGTCACAGACAGTTGAAGTTCGGCAGTTTCTTTAGCAGTTTTATATTCTACCGATATAACATCTCCCTGACCAGAAATCGTCACAGTTGATGCGTCGCTCGAACTTGATGGGCTAGTGGTTTGATTGCTAGTTGTTGTTTCACTACTTGTTGCACTTGTTGTCGTAGTCACAACATTATAGTTGGCTGAAGTTGTTGCTGTCGGTTGTGTTTGAATGTAATTCCAAACATAATAAGAAACAAAAATGATAATAGATAAGGAGAAGAGAATAAAGTAAAATAGAGGGAGCAAGGAACGTTTCTTACGATTGGAACGTCTACGACCTGATAGTTCTATCTCATCAACATCCACTTCCTCATAGGTAATCATACTTCCCGAATCATAAGCTTCTAGAATTATACTTTCATCCAACTCAACTGCCCAAGCATACTTTCTCAAAAAAGAGCGCGTATAAAAAGGGCTTGGTAGTTGGTCGAAATCATCTGATTCTAAAGCCTCAAGCAAATTTAGTTGAATATCTGTTTTGCGCTGCAATTCCTCCAAGCTCAAACCTTGATTAATTCTTGCTAAACGTAAAACTTCACCAATTGTTTTTTTTCTCATACTTACCATTCCTTCTTTCTAGTCTAGGTTACTGCAATGACTACAGTGGAAAAATCGTAAACTCAACGATTTCACTATTATCAATAAAATGATGTCCTACCTCAAGAACATCTTCCAAAGTCATTTCCTGTATAATCTTTGGCAAATCAAAGAGGGTTGATTCATCAATATGTGGCTGATATTGAGTCGCAATAAATTCTAAAGAATTCATGTTATGGATGAACTCTCCATAAATTTCACTTTTTATTAGATCAAGATGTTCTTCCGAAACATCTGCATCAGTAACAAAGTTCTGAATCGCCTTTCGAAATTGGTGCGAAATAGCTACAGGCTCCGTCGTCTCCATTGTCAGCATCAAAAAGTTAAAACGTCGATTAATTTCAACCTCTAAAGATAATGAAGAATCTAATTTCCCAGTTTCATACAAACTCTGAAATCTTTTAGAGGTCCAACCAAACATCATCGTAAACAAAGCTCTTAGCAAAATACTATATCGGTAACAATCCTGATTACTCATATTGGAATTTGTTCGAACGCCAATAGCTAATTTAGGAGAAGCGACATCCATACGAATGCTCTCAACCTTCTTTACGGGGTTTAAAGCGATTGTTTCTCTCGAGGTTTCATCCATCCAATCTCCAACATCCTTTTGCGAGAAATAATCTTGTATCAACTCTAAATCAAAGTTCCCAACAAGGAAAATATGACTATTGACAGGAGTGTAAAATTCTTCAAAATTATCTCGTAAATCCTCTAATCCAATATTTTCTATCGAATCTTCAGTTCCGACAATATCTGAAGCAAGAGGACTCTCTGGATATAGATTTGCAAGTGTTTTAAAGAACAAGCAGGAATCAGGATCGTCTTGGTACATTTCGCGTTCTTGCTGAATGATATCCTTTTCGCGTTCAACAGATTCTTCAGTAATGTTAAGGCTTGTAACTAATTCGTCAAGCAAGTCCAAACACTCAGTAACATGATCAGACGTTGAAAAAAGATAACTTGTATTTGTAAAGCTTGTAAAGGCATTACTATCTGCACCTAGTTCAGTAAAACTAGCCATGATATCTTCAGAATTTTCTCTTTCAAAAAGTTTATGCTCTAAAAAATGAGCAATCCCTTTTGGATATGTTTTTCTTTTGCCATCTCTTGCTGTAAACTCTGTGTCAACTGAACCAACTTGAACAGTAACTACACCATAAACTTCGTTAAAGTCATTTTTTGGAAGTAAAGTAACTGTCAAGCCATTTTCTAATGTTGCTTGATAAAGAGTTTCCTTTACAGCAGGATAGTATTTCTCATCAAAAGTTACTCTAGTCATTCTGCTCCTTCCATAAAATAGATAGCTTGCAATTTTAGACTAGACGCAGCCCTACAGATTGCCTCCTTGTCAACTTGCTCTAGTGTCTCTATCAAAGTATCCAGGTCTAAAATCGATTTACCAAAAAAGATGCTTAAGTATTCTCTGTCAATAATCGAATCTTGATTATCCTGACTCAACAACATGGTCCTACGAATCATTTCCTTAGTTTGATTAACTTCAGCATCTGTAAATCTACCATTTTTGATATTGAGTAATTGATCATTCATCAATTTTCTTGCCTTGTTTCGCTTCTGACGATTGATTCCAGCAAATAATCGTAAAAATCCACTAAAAAGATCCAGGTGACTAGATACAGTATAAGCCAGCCCTTCCTTTTCTCTTACTTGAGTAAACAATTTAGAGTGCGGAAAAGCCCCGAGCAGACCGTTTACAAGAAGTAAAGCCATCTTTTGATCATCCCCATAACCAATTGTGCTATGGTAGCCCATTTCTAGAATAGACTGCCCTAGGTTTTTCTGATAATTCCTTCCCTAAGAACATTTGAATATTCTTGTCGATATTGAATGTTTACAGTATCTTTACGACCTGTCAAGTTAAATTTTTTCAGGATTTCTAGAACTTCTATTTCATTAAAGTCCCCTAAAAAGAATAAATCAATTCTATCTTCGATCAGCATTTTTTGGAAACTTGAATAACAAGTTTTAGAAGTCTCTTCAGAAATTCTGGAAATCAAATCTTTAGGGACTAACTGCATGGATTCTTCTTGGAAAAACAAATGATCTAATTCTTTATGCGCAAAGAAGAAAGGATCCTCTAATTCTGATTCCAGTCTTGCCAACAGTTGTTTTTTCTCAATTTCAAAGGCTCTCTTTTCAAATCCTTCCTCATCTGACAAGGGATTAAATATGACTTGATACAATAATTCTAAAATTTGAGAAGTTAACACGTTTTTCTTACTTAAAAATTCATCTCGAACATAAGTTAAACTGACATCTACGAGATGGCTTTGTCCTCTTCTATATGCATGAGTCGATAAATCCGCTCCATACAATGCAGCCAAATGTTTTTTTAAAATCTGGGCGGTTGGATAACTTTTATTAGCTGTTTCAAGCATACTGGCACTTAACATGCGCCCTGAAATTAAATCCAGAGATAATGGAGCTGTGAAACGCATGGTTATTTTATTAGTCTTAAACTTTTTAGATTGGATAAAATGCACTGCAATTCCAGGGAATAACTCCATCTTTTACCTCCTTTTACATAGAGTTCTATTATACCATGAAAACGAAAATTTTTCTTGTTCTCATTGAATCTTTTAAAATTAAAATCGTTTTCATATCAGTGGTTTCTTCTCAACTATTTTGAGCAAAATATGGTATAATACCAAAGATTGAGGTGAACTATGGAATACAAATTATTTGAAGAATTTATTACTCTCCAATCTCTATTAAAAGACCTTGGAATTATACAAAGTGGTGGTGCTATTAAATCCTTTTTATCTGACCATCTTGTATATTTTAATGGAGAATTAGAAAATCGTCGAGGCAAGAAAATTAGAATCGGGAATTCTATTGAAATCCCTGATTTAAAAGTCCAGATCGTTCTAGTTCAACCAACCCCAGAAGAACTAGAGGAGTTTCATTTAGAAAAACTTGAGAAAGAACGTGTAGCTAAGATTGTAAAGGAAATGAATAAGAAAGTTCAAAAAAAATCTACAAAAAAAGCTCAACCCAAAAATACAAAATCAGCACCACGCTTCCCAGGTAGATAATTATGTGGTTGAAAAATTTATCCATTAAACAATTTCGTAACTATCATAATATCGAAGTTGATTTTAATCCAAAATTAAATGTATTTGTTGGCCGGAACGCTCAAGGGAAAACGAATCTTCTTGAAAGTATTTACTTTTTAGCCTTAACAAGAAGTCATCGAACAAAGACAGACAAAAATTTAATTCAGTTTGAAGAAGAACAACTACAAGTTTCCGGACTGCTGCAGAAGAAAACAGCAACTATCCCACTTGAAATCGACTTAACACAAAAAGGTCGGATTACTAAAGTGAATCATTTAAAACAGGCTCGTCTTTCTGATTATATCGGACATATGAATGTTGTCTTATTTGCTCCAGAAGATTTACAACTTGTCAAAGGTGCGCCAGCTATTCGACGTAAATTCATTGACATGGAGTTGGGACAGATCAAACCGATTTACTTGTCAGACTTGTCAAGCTATAACCATATTCTTAAACAGAGAAACACCTATCTAAAAACTACACAAAATATTGATGAAACTTTTTTATCTGTTCTTGATGATCAACTGGTAGAATATGGATGTCGTGTAATGATTCACAGGGCTGACTTTATACAGAAAATGGATTTCTTTGGTCAAAAGAAACATTTTGACATTTCAGACCAATTAGAAGAACTGTCAATTCGCTATCAACCTTCTGTAAACTTTGTTGACAAAAAACAATTAGCTGATTCTTTTTATATGGCACTTCAAAAGAGTAGATCTAGAGATTTATTTAAAAAGAATACGGGAGTTGGTCCTCATCGAGATGATATGATTTTCTTGATCAATGGTATAGAAGCAAGTTTTGGCAGTCAAGGACAGCATCGTAGCTTAGTTTTATCTATCAAACTAGCTGAAGTCGAATTGATGGAAAGCATTACCAAGGAATCTCCTATTCTTTTACTTGACGATGTTATGAGTGAACTTGACAACAATCGCCAACTTAAATTATTAGAGACTATCTCTCATAATATTCAAACCTTTATAACAACTACAAGTTTAGATCATCTTCAAAACTTGCCTGACAACCTAAGTGTCTTTACAGTAAATGACGGTCAACTATCTGTAAACTAAACTTTACATGCATGTCAAAACAAAAAAGCTCCTGTTAAACAGGAGCTTTTTAAATTACATTGAGTAATTTGGTGCTTCGTTAGTAATTTGAACATCATGTGGATGGCTTTCTTTTAGACCTGCACCAGACATTTCAATAAACTGAGCATTGTCATGCAATTCTTTCAGATTAGCAGCACCACAGTAACCCATACCAGAACGAATACCACCAATCATTTGGAAGACGATATCAGCCGCAGCGCCTTTATAAGCAACACGACCTTCAATTCCTTCTGGAACCAGTTTGTTTGCTTCATTAACTGAACCTTGGAAGTAACGGTCACTTGAACCTTTCTTCATTGCAGCGATTGAGCCCATACCACGATAAGTTTTGAATTTACGTCCTTGGAAGATTTCAGTTTCACCTGGAGCTTCATCTGTTCCCGCAAACATGGACCCAAGCATTACTGCATTTCCACCAGCAGCAAGGGCTTTTACAATATCTCCAGAATACTTGATTCCACCATCAGCGATGATTGTTTTACCATATTCACGTGCAACTGCTGCAGCATCGTAAATGGCTGTTACTTGAGGAACACCCACACCTGCAATCACACGAGTTGTACAGATTGAACCTGGACCAATACCAACTTTAACAACATCAACTCCTGCGTCATAAAGAGCACGCGCACCTTCAGCAGTAGCAATATTTCCAGCAATTAATGTTCGATCTGGGAAGTGAGCACGGATTTCAGCGATTTTGCGGAGAACTCCTGCAGAGTGTCCGTGTGCTGTATCGATGACAATCGCATCTGCACCTGCTTCAAAGAGGGCTTCTGCACGTTCAAATGTGTCAGAAGTAACACCCACCGCACCTGCAACCAGAAGGCGACCAAACTGATCTTTTGCAGCATTTGGAAATTCAATGACTTTTTCAATATCTTTGATTGTAATCAATCCAGAAAGACGACCTTCTTCATCAACCAAAGGTAGTTTTTCAATACGGTGTTCTTGTAAAATACTCTCCGCTGTTTTTAAATCTGTACCAACTGGTGCAGTAACCAAGTTTTCACTAGTCATGTGTTTTGAAATTGGTTGGTTATAGTCAGAAATAAAACGAAGGTCACGGTTTGTCAAAATACCAACCAATTTACGATTTTCAAGAGTTTCAACCACTGGAACACCACTGATACGGTAACGTCCCATCAATTCGTCTGCTTCCTCAATTGTATGTTCTGGAGTCAAGAAGAATGGATCAATAATAACACCATTCTCAGAACGTTTTACCTTGCGAACTTCGTCAGCTTGTTGCTCAATAGACATGTTTTTATGGATAACTCCAAGTCCACCTGCACGCGCGATTGCAATCGCCATTTGGCTCTCTGTTACTGTGTCCATCGCAGCTGTAATAATTGGGATATTTAAAGTCAAATTGTCTGCTAATTTTGTTGTTAAATCCGCATCATTAGGCAACACATGGCTCTCTGCTGGGATAAGCAATACATCATCAAAGGTAAAACCTTTTTTCAAAAATTTAGTGTCCCAATTAGACATTGAAGTTTCCTCTTTTCTTTCTTTATTGAGCTTAACGCTTTTTGTATTGTATCTATCATACCATTCTATGAAAATTTGTCAATTAAATTTATAAGAGAACAAATAAAAAAAACTATCCCTTTCTAATTAAGAAAAAGATAGTTTTAAATTTCGTATTTTATCTTTTATTTAAAGTAGTTTAACCCCATTGCTGCTTTGACTTCTGAGAGTGTTTGGCCAGCAACTTCTCGAGCCTTTTCACTACCTTTTTGTAACATATTATAAACTTCACCCATATCTTTAGCAAACTCAATACGACGTTCACGGATTGGACCAAGTTCACGTTCTAGGATTTCAAGGAGATAACGCTTGGTCTTAACATCACCAAGGCCTCCACGTTGGTAATGCTCTTTCATTTCAGCAATTTCTTGTGCATCCTCTGGGCGACCAAAAACATCTAAGTAATGGAAAACCATATTACCTTCAATCTTACCTGGATCCTCAACACGAATATGATCTGGATCAGTATACATACTCATCACTTTTTTTCGTAAAGTATCCGCATCGTCAGCTAGGTAAATACCATTATTAAGAGATTTCGACATTTTGGCATTACCATCTAAACCTGGCAAACGTCCTGCACCTTCATGCTCAGGATAAATTCCTTCTGGCTCCACTAAAACATCACAATTGTAGGCATGGTTAAAAGAACGAACAATTTCACGTGTTTGTTCAATCATCGGCTTTTGATCATTTCCTACTGGAACCAAGTTAGCTTTGAATGCTGTAATGTCAGCGGCTTGCGCAACTGGATAAACCAAAAATCCAGTTGGAATACTTTCTCCAAAGCCTTTCTGAGCAATTTCTGTTTTGACGGTTGGGTTTCGTTCCAAACGGGCCAAAGATACCAAATTCATGTAATACATAGAAAGTTCTGCCAATTCTGGTATCTGACTTTGGATAAAAATCGTTGATTTCTTAGGATCTAATCCCACTGCAAGATAGTCCAAGGCCACATTCCCAATAGACTCTACTATTGTTTGAGGATCTTTTGCATGGTCAGTTAAGGCTTGTTGGTCAGCTAAAAAGACAAACATGTCATATTTATTTTCTTCCTGTAGTAAGACACGATTTTTTAAGCTTCCAACGTAGTGCCCAATATGTAGTTTCCCTGTTGGACGATCTCCTGTTAAAATAATGGGTTTATTCATTTGATTCTCCTTTGATATGGTCCTTTCAATTATAGCATTTTTTTTAATAAAAAGACAGATAATTTTTTTATTCAAACAATAGACTTGTTAACCCTTTCAACTGTAAATCATTTGTCAACTTTCTTTACAAAAAATTGACAAATAAAAATTTGAATATTTAGTGATTTTCTAGTAGAATTAGAGTATTACATATAATAGGAGAAAAACTTTGCTAACAGTATCTGATGTTTCACTACGTTTTAGTGATCGTAAACTTTTTGATGATGTCAACATCAAATTTACAGAAGGAAATACCTATGGTTTGATTGGTGCCAATGGTGCTGGAAAATCAACTTTTTTAAAAATCTTAGCAGGGGATATTGAACCAACGACTGGTCATATATCTCTTGGACCAGACGAACGTCTTTCTGTACTTCGTCAAAATCACTTTGACTATGAAGACGAGCGTGCTATTGATGTCGTTATCATGGGTAATGAAAAGCTGTATAGCATCATGAAAGAAAAAGATGCTATCTACATGAAGGAAGATTTTTCAGATGAAGATGGAGTTCGTGCAGCTGAACTTGAAGGAGAATTTGCTGAACTAGGTGGTTGGGAAGCTGAGAGTGAAGCTTCACAACTCTTACAAAATCTGAATATTCCAGAAGAACTCCATTACCAAAATATGAGCGAACTTGCAAACGGTGACAAGGTGAAAGTTCTCCTTGCTAAAGCCCTATTTGGTAAACCAGATGTCCTTCTTTTGGACGAGCCGACCAACGGTCTTGATATACAATCTATTACCTGGTTAGAAGATTTCTTGATTGATTTTGAGAATACCGTTATCGTTGTATCCCACGACCGTCACTTCTTGAATAAAGTATGTACTCACATGGCCGACCTTGACTTTGGGAAAATCAAACTCTATGTCGGTAACTACGACTTCTGGAAGGAGTCATCTGAACTTGCTGCCAAATTGCTAGCGGACCGTAATGCTAAAGCAGAGGAAAAAATTAAACAATTACAAGAATTCGTTGCTCGCTTCTCTGCCAATGCTTCAAAATCTAAACAGGCAACTTCGCGTAAAAAGATGCTTGACAAGATTCAGTTAGAAGAAATTGTCCCATCAAGCCGGAAATACCCATTTATCAGCTTTAAAGCTGAACGTGAAATTGGTAATGATCTCTTGACAGTTGAAAATCTATCTGTAAAGATTGATGGTGAAACTATTCTTGACAACATCAACTTTATCTTGCGTCCAGGTGACAAGACAGCTCTTATCGGACAAAACGACATCCAAACCACTGCCTTGATTCGCGCTATTATGGGTGAAATCGAATATGAAGGAACTGTCAAGTGGGGAGTTACAACTAGTCGCTCTTACTTGCCAAAAGACAATTCAGCTGATTTTGCTGGTAACGAGTCTATCCTTGACTGGTTGCGTCAATTTGCAAGTAAAGAAGAAGATGATAATACCTTCCTACGAGGATTCTTGGGTCGTATGCTTTCTCTGGGGACGAGGTTAACAAGCCTGTCAACGTCTTGTCAGGGGGAGAAAAAGTGCGCGTGATGCTGTCTAAACTCATGCTTTTAAAATCTAACGTCCTTGTACTTGATGATCCTACAAATCACTTAGACTTGGAATCTATCTCTAGTCTGAATGATGGATTGAAAAATTTCAAAGAATCAATCATCTTTGCCAGCCATGACCATGAATTTATTCAAACACTGGCAAATCACATCATCGTCCTTTCTAAAAATGGTGTCATTGATCGTATTGATGAAACCTATGACGAATTCTTAGAAAATGCTGAAGTTCAAGCAAAAGTAAAAGAACTTTGGAAAGATTAAATTAGATTATAAAAACTCAGTTGGATAATCCAACTGAGTTTTATTGTTTTTATGAATTTTTAGTTGATAGTTCTATCAATCTGTTTATATCATTGTTTCACGTGAAACATATCTAATCTTCGTCCATTTTCTTAGGTTGATAAGCCAGCATACCTAATCCTATGAATAGAACTAACGTTACAAGAAAGAAAATTACTTGATGATGCATATTCCCTGTCATAGAAATTGTTTGTCTCAATCCTGAAACTGAATAACTCATTGGCAACCAAGGATTAACCGCTTTAAAGAAATCATTTGTCAAAGCAAGTGGATAAGTTCCTGCACTTGATGCTAATTGTAATAATAGTAAAATAAGAGAGAAAGAAAGCACCTAAACGACTATTCCATGTCGTTAAAGCAGTTACCATAGACATAAAGGTCAAACTTGCGATGATGATTAAGAATAAGGTTCTCATTTCATGATTTGCCGTTAGGCCTATAAGATGAACTCCTCCATAGACTAAGACAGCTGCTAACACAGCAATGACTCCATTTATCTCGAAGCGAGATTTAAACCAAGCCCAGCGACTTTCAGGATGACGACCTGAAGGTAATTTAGCAAAAATCATATTTGTTGATAATGCAGCAACAAAGAGGGCGACTGATATCATATAAGGAGCCATAGCAATTCCATTTACAGGAACTTGATCATTATCTGTTTTTGAAAGACTCAAAGGCTCAGATAATATTTCTGCATTATTAGGCTCTGTTGATGCTGATTTTAGTTGATTGTTAGCATTACTTAATCCTTTTCCTAGCCCTGTAGCTCCCACTTGTAAACTTTCTATACCAGCAGTTAAAGTTGCACCGCCATCTGCTAATTTCCCAGCACCGTCTGCAATTTTTTCTGCACCACTTCCTAATTGAGAGCTAGCTGAAAGTAATTGACTTGATTTATCCGTTAATTGACTTGAGCCTAGATATATTTTATCAAGACCTAACATTAACTCTGGACTCTTACTATTTAATTGACTTGATCCAAATGATAATTTTTCGATACCTGTTACTAATTCTGGAGTTTTTCCAGCTAATGTATTCAAACCAGTT
The DNA here is from genome assembly GCA_916439135.1 of uncultured Streptococcus sp. Lineage (GTDB taxonomy): Bacteria > Bacillota > Bacilli > Lactobacillales > Streptococcaceae > Streptococcus. The sequence continues at coordinate 1,021,067 of CAKAHR010000001.1, forward strand.
GTCAATGTTGAAGAATTTTCTGTCAACTTAGTTGACCCAGAAACCAATTGATCTAAACTTGTTGTCAAAGTTGTATTCTTTTCACTTAGTTGATTTACACCTAAAGAAATAGTATCCAATCCTTTAGTATATTCTTTAACTCCATTTTCGATTGATTGACTTCCAGGAACTAACTGATTATCTACAGCATTTTGTAGCTGTGTAAATCCACTTGACATAGATGTCAAAGAGCTAGAAGCTACAGGTAATAATTGATTTGCTTTTGTCTGTAAAGTAGAAAGATTAGTGATTGGTTGGTTTACACTTTCCAAACTTACTTTTAAGTTTCCTACTAATGTTAAAATTTCTTTTGCTGAATCAATCGTTGAATTAGAATTATTTGAAACAGCTTCAGTCAATTCTTTTTTCTGAGTGTCAGTGAGAGTTTGATAAGTTGCTGTTGCTTGGAGGTTGGTAAGAGTTCTCTCTTGTTCTGTTTGACTATTAGTCACAATAGTTTGAGCGAGAGTAGATATAGTTGCTAAGTCATTAGATATTGTTGTTTTAAGTTCAGTATTATCTGATATAGTTACAGCTTGAAGTGCTTTATTCAACTCATCTAAACTTGTAGTTAACTGGGTTATATCTTCTTTCTGTTGAGATGTCGTATTCAATTGAGTAGAAATTTCTTTAATCCCTTTATTTAATTGAGTAATACCATCTCTTAATGAATCTGATTGACTAGATAATTGATTTGTTCCAACAGATAGTTTGTCAACACCACTTGTATATGCATTGACACCAACTGAAAATTGATTGAGACCTGCATTCAGTTGCGAAACTCCTCCTGCATATGTCTTCATTCCTGTATTTAGCTGATTGACACCTGCTACTAATTCAGGAGTCTTGGAAGATAATTGATTAAGTCCACTGTCAATCTGTGAAACTCCACTTGTATAGTTCTGTAACCCATCATTAAATGTTCCTAACCCAACATTTAGTTGGTTTACTCCTGTGACATATGTTGTCAACCCTTTTGTAAATTGTTCACTTCCATTAGAAAAAGTTAAACTTGAGTTGGCTAAAGTATTAAGATTTGAAGATAATGTCTGACTTCCAACAGCTAACTGACTAGCCCCGTTGGCCAATTGTTCACTTCCATCTGTTGCCTTCGTTAAACCAGATTTTAAATCTCCCATCTTTTGAAATAAAGCTTTCGTATAGGTTTCGGTTACATTCGCAGAAACAGTCTGTTTTAACTGTGTCATGGCAGAGTCACTCATCTTACTTGCAATGAAGCTATGCCCGCTAGAAGTTTGATAGTTAATGGTCATTTGTTCTGGGTGGTCTGTTAAAATAGAAGCAGCCTTTTCAGATAAGTCACTTGGCAAAGTTACTACCATATAGTAATTACCATCTTCTAAACCTTTCTGACCTTCTTCTTCATTGACAAAATGAAAATCTAATGATTTATTTTCCTTTAAATTGGACACCATGTCTTTTCCAATAGTCATTGTAGTTCCATTGTAAGAAGCTTCCTTGTCGTTATTAACAACCGCTACAGGTAACTCTGAAAGTTTACCGTATGGATCCCACATTGAAGATAAGAAAATGATATTGTAAAGAGCTGGAATTAAGGAAATCCCTATCATTACAATGATAAAGGTTGGTTTTTTAAAAATTGCTTTCCATTCTTTAAACATATTGTCTCCTTTTTTACACATATTGTCTAAAATTTTGATATAATAGATTATACATTAAAAAATCTGATTTACAAGTTAAAAAATCATTATTTAGACACAACGTCTAATTTTGTTCACAAGGAGGAAATATGAAAGAGAGCAATAAACGCTTAAAAACCAAACGTACTATCGAGAACGCCATGGTTCAATTATTAACGGAACAGCCATTTGATCAAATTAGCACTGTTAAACTAGCAGAAAAAGCCGGAATTAGTCGTTCTAGCTTTTATACTCACTATAAAGATAAGTATGATATGATTGAACACTACCAAAGTAAGCTATTTCATACTTTTGAGTACATTTTCCAAAAACACGCAAATCATAAAAGAGATGCTATCCTAGAAGTGTTTGAATACTTAGAATCTGAACCACTATTAGCTGCTCTTCTATCTGAAAATGGTACAAAAGAAATACAAAACTTCCTGAGAAATAAACTGCACATTCTGCTCAGTACTGATCTCCAGAAACGATTTATGCAATTAAATTTAAACGAGATTGAGTTAGAGTATAGTAGTATCTATCTAACAAATGCTCTCTTTGGAGTCTGTCAAACCTGGATTGCCCACGGAAAAAAAGAAAGTCCGCAAGAAATGACAGACTTTCTTATGAAAATGTTAGGAGATTAAAATTAGACATAAAAAAAGAACACCTATGGTGTTCTTTTTTTTTTGACTCCGCCAGTAGGACTCGAACCTACGACATCATGATTAACAGTCATGCGCTACTACCAACTGAGCTATGGCGGATAATATAGTCCGTACGGGATTCGAACCCGTGTTACCGCCGTGAAAAGGCGGTGTCTTAACCCCTTGACCAACGGACCATATATCTATAGTAGATATAACCATTATATCAATTTCTTACTAATTGTCAATCACTTTTTAGATTTTTTCTCCAGAATATCTCTTAATTTCCGAACCTTGAGACGGGTAATCGGACAACGATGATCCTCATAAAAAACCACTTCTAAATTTTTTCGATCAACTTCTCTAACATTTCCTACATTGATAAGAAATGATTTATGAGCGGAATAAAATCTTTGCGTATCTTTATCTTTTTCTTGAATATCCGTCATAGTCCCATAAAATTCTTTGGCAAAATTCTTACCAATAATCCTTAACTTATGAGATACTCCTGTTGTTTCAATATACAAAATATCATGGTAGGGAATTTTCAAATCATTTCCCTTGTAGTTATAGTCAAAATAATCCACAACATCCTTATTTTCAAGCAGCATGCTCTTAGTATATAAGATACTCTGTTCGATACGTTTCTTAAATAATTCATCATTAATATCTTTATCAACAAAATCCAAGGCTGATACTTGATATTTGTAAGTTAAGGTAGCAAATTCTGATCTACTAGTGATAAATACAATAATTGCATAGGGATTATGGTGACGAATAAACTGTGCGATTTCAAATCCTTTTTTCTCAACTCCATGAATATCAATATCTAGAAAATATAGCTGGTTTACTTCATCATTTTCGATATATTCCTTAAATTCTCGTTCTTTACCTGTTGTTTTATAAGAAATAGGAATATTTAATTCCTTTGAAATTTCATCCAGGGTTCTTTCTAATCTGACTTGATGTTGAATAACATCTTCTAAAATTAATACTTTCATTCAAACTCTCTCTTAAATCTAATAATCTGTCTAAACGTACTATCTTCCATCTCTGTTTCTAAAATGATATTTTCATACTTATCCAAAATTTCTTTAACATTATTAAGCCCTATTCCTCTATTTCTACCTTTAGTAGAAAAACCTAGTTCAAACAAATCTTCTGAAGGTGTCATAGTAATTTTACAGGAATTTTGAATCACGATAATTGTTTCCAAATCCATCTTAATCACTGCAACTTCCATTTGTTTCAAATAACTTTCTGCAGCACCTTCAACAGCATTATTCAACAAAACACTCATCATACGAACAAGATCGAGTAAATCGATTGACAATCTTGTGATAATATCCTTTACTTCTAGTGTAAACTCTACGTTCTTATTTCGTGCATATACAATAGATTGCGCAATTAAACTTCGTAAAGCTGAATCTTCTATATTGTTTAAATCAAAGTATGTATACTTATCTGAACGTAATTTTTGATTAGCTTTGACTAGAACTTCATTGTAAACCCTGTCAATTTCCTGTAAATCTCCACTGTCAATAGCCATTTGCATACTGACAAGCATACCTGCATAATCATGACGAAAACCACGGATTTCATTATACAAACCCACAATTTCATCTGTATAAGTCTGTAAATGTTCTTGTTCAAATTTTTTCTGTTTTAGGGCAATTTCTTTTTCAACTCGCACCTTATGAGAATTCATAGCGAAGAATATTAGTAGTAGACAAATAAAGACAATTGTTGCTAAAATACTACCAAAACTATTAAAATGCGCATGATTACTCACTACATCTGAAATGAATAATAGAATATGTAAAGCAAAGAAAGCTAAGATGACTTTTTTTAAAAATGAATAGAGATAATCTTTATCAAAATAATTGAGCTCCAAGTGGAAATAAACAATAATTTTTTTAATTACAAAATAAGTCAGCAATAAAACTACTACAAAAAACAAATCTTCATATTTTGTTACAAAAGAATCACCTGTTATAGAGGATATGGTTACTGATAAAAAAAGTATGAGTGCTATTATATAATAAAGACAATAGTAGACTGATAAAAAAATAGCCTTGTACTTATCGTACTTTTTTTAACCCCATTAGATAAGCAAATACCATAAAGGTAAATGAAATTTTTTTCAATTCCAAATCCATCTAAAAAAATAAAAATAGAGTAAAGTTTCAACTGTAAATTGTGCTATAAACACCCAAAAAATAAACAAATATTTTTCTTTTTTTGTCGCCTTACAAATGAGTTCATAGCTATTTGTTAGAATAAGAATATGAAGAATAACTATGAATATTTTTAATAAAACCATTATATCTCCCTACTATATTTTTTCTTTTATATGAACTTACAAGCCTATTATACAAAACGGAGTTCATTTTAAAATAATTCATTCTCAACTGCACATTTTTGTACCTGAACTGTCATTTTTTCACAAAAAACGCTGGGTTTCCCCAGCGTTACGTCTAGTATATGATCCCAGCAGGATTCGAACCTGCGACCGTTCGCTTAGAAGGCGAATGCTCTATCCAGCTGAGCTATGAGACCTAACTAGTTTATCTTATCAAAATAATTGAGAATAGTCAATCCTATTTATGATATGGAGAACCTTGCTGGATAGTAAAAGCTCGGTATATCTGCTCTATAAGAACGAGACGCATTAGTTGATGTGGGAGAGTTAAACGACCAAAGCTAAGGGATAGATTAGCACGCTTTTTTACTTGATGAGAGAGCCCTAAACTCCCACCAATAACAAATGTTAAGGTTGAATAACCATTAATAGAAGCTTGTTCTAATTGGCTACTAAATTCTTCAGAAGATAATGTCTTCCCTTCAATAGCTAAAACGACAACAAATTCTCTATCCCCAACTTTGGAAAGAATTCGATTTCCTTCTAAATCCAAGATTTTTTCATTTTCAGAATCACTGGCACGATCTGGTGTCTTTTCATCAGCTAATTCAATCATTTCTACTGTAGCAAATCGAGATATTCTTTTAGAATATTCTGCGATTCCATCTTTGAGATACTTTTCTTTTAATTTTCCAACTGTTACAATTTTAATTTTCATGCTTCTATTTTATCATAATCGTACCCTATTCACATCTTATTCACAAATGAAAAAGGTAAAAAACACAATAAATTCACAAATTTTAATCAGTTATCCACAGATTGTTAAAAACTTAAACTTTTTTAAGCTAGGATTAAGTTAATAATTTTATACTTTCACTAATAAATCAAATATGGAGGATTTTATGAAAAACTTAAATAAGTTTTCAAAAACAATTGGACAACTTTTACTAGTTATACTTATTAGTTTTTTTAGTGGTCTATTAGGAAGTTTGGCTGTTATTCAGTTCAACCAAAAGCAGGGAAGTGGAGAACAAAATAGTGCAGCGGTCACTCAGACTGCTTCGAAAAATGAAAATTCTACTACACAGGCTGTTGATAAAGTTAAAGATGCAGTTGTCTCTATTATCACTTATTCAGGAAACTCTCAAAGTAGTTTTGTTGGATCTGATGATACTGATACAGATTCGAATACTGAACAAGTTAATAGTGAAGGTTCTGGGGTTATCTATAAAAAAGATGATAATAATGCCTACCTCGTGACCAATACTCACGTTATTAATGGAGCTAAAAAACTTGACATTCGTTTAGCTGACGGAACAAAAGTACCAGGTGAAATCGTCGGTTCTGATACCTATTCTGATATTGCAGTAGTAAAAATATCTTCAGAAAAGGTCTCTACAGTAGCTGAGTTTGGTGACTCAAGTCAATTATCTGTTGGGGAAACAGCTATCGCAATCGGTAGTCCTTTGGGTTCAGAATATGCAAATACAGTTACACAAGGTATTGTATCAAGCTTGAACAGACACGTTTCTTTGAAATCTGAAGATGGTCAAGCTATTTCAACAAATGCCATCCAAACAGACACAGCTATTAACCCTGGTAACTCTGGAGGTCCTTTGATTAATATCCAGGGACAAGTTATCGGTATTACATCAAGTAAAATTGCCTCTAATGGTGGAACATCCGTAGAAGGTCTTGGCTTTGCTATTCCTGCAAACGATGTTAAGAATATTATCAAACAGTTGGAAAAAGATGGAAAAGTAACTCGACCAGCTCTTGGTATCCACATGGTTAATTTGACAAACCTTAGCACTGCTGATCTACAAAAATTAAAACTTCCTGACAACGTTACTTCTGGTGTAGCTGTTCGTTCTGTTCAAAAGAACATGCCTGCAAATGGACATTTACAACAGTATGATGTCATCACAAAAGTAGATGATACTAAGATTTCATCTACTACTGAATTGCAAAATGCTCTGTATAGCCACTCTATTGGAGATGAAATAACTGTAACTTATTACCGTAATGGTAAAGAAGAAAAAACTACAATCAAACTAGATAAGAGTACAAGTGATTTAAATCAATAGTTTACAGATTTGTAAACCTACTTTACAGAATATCAAAGATGTGATACTGTAGAAATATGGAAGAATTCAAATTAATTCGTATCAGTGATATTCAAAAAAATCCCTATCAACCTCGTAAAGAATTTTCAAAAGAAAAAATAGAAGAACTTGCCCAATCTATTAAAGAAAATGGTTTAATTCAACCCATTATCGTTCGTCAATCTCCAGTTATCGGATATGAAATCCTAGCTGGAGAAAGACGGTATCGGGCATCGATAGCAGCTGGGCTATCAGAAGTTCCTGTAATCATTAAAAAATTATCTGATCAGGATATGATGGTTCACTCAATCATTGAAAATTTACAACGAGAAGACTTAAATCCGATTGAGGAAGCAAAAGCTTATCAATCTTTAATTGACAAAGGGTATACTCACGCAGAAATTGCTGATAAAATGGGAAAATCACGCCCTTATATTACTAATCTTGTTCGCTTGCTAACACTTCCTGATTTTATTTTAACAGAAGTAGAAACTGGAAAATTGTCTCAAGCACATGCTAGACTGCTAATCCAACTACCTGTGAAAGAACAAAAAAATTTACTCCATCGTATTCAGACAGAGGATTTATCGGTTCGGCAGGTGGAATATCTACTTAAAGAAGAAAAAAATAAGAAGAAGAAAAGCAAAGAAAAAGATCACTTTATCAAAGAAGAAGAAGAAAATTTGAAAAAATTGTTGGGATTAGATGTCCAAATCGTCCTTCAAAAAAAAGAGGCAGGAAAAATAACTATCTCTTTTCATAATCAAGAAGAATACCAACGTTTTATTAACAGCCTGAGATAAGGCTGTTATTTTATTTTTCTCAACTCACATACTTATCCACTGGATTATCATAGAAAAAGTCTATTAAATCAAAAATAAGATAATTTATCCACAAGTTGTGGATAAATCTTTTAAACATTGTGGATTGTTTTTCACAAGTTGTGGAAAAATTGCTTGCTATATGATAAAATAGTGTTTAAGATTACACCATTTAGAAAAGGAGGAGTTTGTTGTTGAAAGAAAAACAATTTTGGAATCAGATTTTAGAATTAGCTAAAGAAAGATTAACACGATCAATGTTTGATTTCTACGTAACACCTGCTGAATTAATAAAGGTCGAGGAAAATGTAGCTACTATATTTTTACCAAGATCTGAAATGGAAATGGTTTGGAGTACAAAACTCAACGATATAATTGTAGCTGTCGGTTTCCAAATCTACGACACTGAAATAAAAGCTCAATATGTATTAACTAAAGAAGATTCTAATACCTCCGATATAGTAAGCAATGTTGAAAGTGATCATCATCAGGAACAAACTGAAAAATCTATTCCTTATTCAGAAACAGGATTGAGAGATATTTATACTTTTGATAATTTTATCCAAGGTGACGGAAATATTTGGGCTAAGTCTGCTGCTTTAGCCGTCTCAGAAGATCCTGGACTAACTTATAATCCTCTGTTTATATATGGAGGACCCGGTTTAGGAAAAACTCACTTACTCAATGCTCTGGGGAATGAAATTCTCAAAAAAAATCCTAATGCGCGTGTTAAATACATTCCTGCTGAAAGTTTTATTAATGAATTTTTAGATCATCTAAGGCTTAATGATATGGATAATTTTAAAAAAACCTATCGAAGTCTAGATCTCCTTCTTATTGATGATATTCAATCTCTTAGTGGAAATAAAGTGCAAACTCAGGATGAATTTTTTAATACATTTAACAAACTTCACAGTAATAATAAACAGATTGTTTTAACGAGTGACCGCAGACCAGAACAACTAGAAAATTTACCTGAGCGTCTTGTCACGCGCTTCTCATGGGGATTAACAACGGATATTACTCCTCCAGATTTTGAAACTCGTATTGCTATCTTAAACAGTAAAACGGAAGATCTTGATTATCATTTTCAACCTGACACAATCGAATATTTGGCTGGTCAGTTTGATTCAAATGTGCGTGAATTAGAAGGTGCCCTCAAAGATATTAGCCTCATGGCTAAAGTCAAACAAATCAACACTATAACTGTAGATATTGCATCTGAGGCTATCCGTGCTCGAAAACAAAGCGTCAGCACCATGGTTGTTATTCCAATTGAAAAAATCCAAGAGGAAGTCGGAAACTTTTATGGTGTTAGTGTTAAGGAGATGAAGGGAACTAGACGTGTTCAGAATATTGTTCTAGCTCGTCAAGTTGCTATGTATCTAGCTAGAGAGCTAACAGATAACAGCCTTCCAAAAATCGGAAAAGAATTTGGTGGTAAAGATCATACGACAGTCATTCATGCTCATGCAAAAATCAAATCTATGATTGAAACGGATGATAAATTACGTATAGAAATCGAAACTATCAAAAAGAAAATCAAATAGTTTGTGGATAAGTGTTTACATTTTTACTAATTTATACACATCTTTTAAACAAGTGTAACTTCTTGAATTTTCTAAACTAAATTAGGTTTTCCACAATTTTCACACAGCCTACTATTACTATTAACCTTCTAATAATAAAAATAAATAAAGGAGATTCCATGATTCATTTTTCAATTAACAAAAATCTATTCCTGCAATCATTAAATATTACAAAACGTGCTATTAGTTCTAAAAATGCTATTCCTGTTTTATCGACAATCAAAATCGATGTTACAAACGAAGGAATTACATTAATTGGATCGAATGGGCAAATTTCAATTGAAAACTTCATTTCTCAAAAAGATGAAAATGCAGGTCTTTTGATTAACTCTTTAGGCTCTATCCTTCTAGAAGCTTCATTCTTTATCAATGTAGTATCAAGTCTTCCAGATGTGACTCTTGATTTCAAAGAGATTGAGCAACATCAGATTGTACTAACAAGTGGAAAGTCAGAGATTACTCTTAAAGGAAAAGACAGTGAACAATATCCACGTATCCAGGAAATTGCTGCAAGTAATCCTTTAGTTCTAGAAACAAAACTTCTTAAGAAGATTATCAACGAAACTGCCTTTGCAGCTAGTGTACAAGAAAGTCGTCCTATTTGACTGGTGTTCACTTTGTTTTGAGTAATCATAAAGAATTAAAAACAGTTGCAACAGACTCACATCGTCTCAGCCAGAAAAAATTAACTCTTGAGAAAAATAGTGATAATTTTGATGTTGTCATCCCAAGTCGCTCTCTACGCGAATTTTCAGCTGTTTTTACGGATGATATTGAAACAGTAGAGATTTTCTTTGCAAATAATCAAATTCTCTTTAGAAGCGAAAATATAAGCTTCTATACACGCCTCTTAGAAGGTAATTATCCTGATACAGATCGCTTAATTCCAACCGACTTTAATACGACAGTAACTTTTGATGTTGTTAATTTACGTCAATCCATGGAACGTGCTCGTCTTTTATCAAGTGCCACTCAAAATGGAACTGTAAAATTGGAAATCAAACAAGGAGTGGTTAAAGCACATGTAAATTCTCCAGAAGTTGGTAAAGTAGATGAAGAAATCGATACAGAAAGTGTTTCTGGTGAAGATTTGACGATTAGTTTTAACCCAACTTACTTGATTGAAGCGCTAAAAGCCTTGAATAGTGAAAAGGTAACAATCAGCTTTATCTCAGCAGTTCGTCCCTTTACTTTGGTACCAGCTGATACAGATGAAGATTTCATGCAACTGATTACACCAGTTCGTACAAATTAATGGAAAGAGGTTGAGCCTAGCTCACCTCTTTTATGATATAATCAGAAATATGAAAAGGAGAGTAGTATGTATCAAGTTGGAAATTTTGTTGAAATGAAAAAACCACACGCTTGTACAATCAAGTCTACAGGTAAAAAAAGCGAATCGTTGGGAAATCACACGTTTAGGTGCAGATATCAAAATAAAATGCAGTAATTGTGACCATGTTGTCATGATGAGTCGTTATGATTTTTGAAAGAAAAAAATGAGTAAAATCATCGACTAAAAGGCACGAAGTTAGAGGGTTAGCAAGTTTTTCCCTTTTTGTGTTATAATATTGAAGATTGAAATGTGAACGGAGAATGAGAAACTATGGCTTTAACAGCAGGTATCGTGGGTTTGCCAAACGTCGGTAAATCAACCCTATTTAATGCAATTACAAAAGCAGGAGCAGAGGCTGCAAACTATCCATTTGCAACTATTGATCCAAACGTTGGGATGGTAGAAGTTCCAGATGAACGCTTGCAAAAATTGACTGAAATGATTACTCCTAAGAAGACAGTTCCAACAACCTTTGAATTTACAGATATTGCAGGGATTGTAAAAGGTGCATCAAAAGGAGAGGGACTTGGAAATAAATTCTTGGCCAATATCCGTGAAGTTGATGCCATTGTTCACGTGGTTCGTGCTTTTGATGATGAAAATGTCATGCGTGAGCAAGGGCGTGAAGATGCTTTTGTGGATCCACTAGCAGATATTGATACCATTAACCTAGAGTTGATTCTTGCTGACTTAGAATCTGTTAATAAACGCTATGCGCGTGTGGAAAAGATGGCACGTACGCAAAAAGATAAGGAATCAGTTGCAGAATTTAATGTTCTTCAAAAGATTAAACCTGTCCTTGAAGACGGTAAATCAGCTCGTACTATTGAATTTACAGATGAAGAACAAAAAGTTGTCAAAGGACTCTTCCTCTTGACCACTAAACCAGTTCTTTATGTAGCAAATGTGGATGAGGATGTTGTTGGAGACCCAGAATCTATCGAATATGTGAAGCAAATTCGTGAATTTGCAGCAACAGAAAATGCAGAGGTAGTGGTTATTTCAGCGCGTGCTGAAGAAGAGATTTCTGAGCTAGACGATGAAGATAAAAAAGAGTTTCTTGAAGCAATTGGTTTGACAGAATCAGGTGTGGATAAGTTGACTCGAGCTGCTTACCATCTATTAGGACTTGGAACTTACTTCACAGCTGGTGAAAAAGAAGTTCGTGCTTGGACATTTAAACGAGGTATGAAAGCCCCTCAAGCAGCTGGTATTATCCACTCTGACTTCGAAAAAGGATTTATTCGTGCAGTAACTATGTCTTATGATGATTTGATTAAATACGGATCTGAAAAGGCTGTAAAAGAAGCTGGACGCTTGCGTGAAGAAGGGAAAGACTATGTCGTTCAAGATGGCGACATCATGGAATTCCGCTTTAACGTATAATCAACATTTATAATAGTGTCAATTAGGTTGGAAAAAAATTCCAACCCTTTTGGCTTTTGAAAGGAAAAATAAATGACAAAATTACTTGTGGGATTGGGAAATCCAGGGGATAAATATTTTGAAACCAAACATAATGTTGGCTTTATGCTGATTGATCAACTAGCGAAAAAACAGAATGTCACCTTTACACACGATAAGATATTCCAAGCTGAGTTAGCTTCATTTTTCCTTAATGGTGAAAAAATTTATTTGGTGAAACCCACTACTTTTATGAATGAAAGTGGAAAAGCAGTTCATGCATTATTAACCTACTATGGTTTAGATATAGAAGATTTACTGATTATTTACGATGATCTTGACATGGAAGTTGGAAAAATTCGTCTTCGAGCTAAAGGCTCAGCTGGTGGCCATAATGGTATCAAGTCAATTATTCAACATATTGGTACACAGGTTTTCAATCGTGTAAAGATTGGTATCGGTAGACCTAAAAAAGGAATGTCAGTGGTCCATCATGTTTTGAGTAAGTTTGATCAAGAAGATTATATCGGTATTTTACAGTCGATTGACAAAGTTGACGATGCTGTAAATTATTATTTACAAGAGAATAACTTTGAAAAAACAATGCAGAAATACAATGGGTAGACTAATGACATTACTAGATTTCTTTTTAGAGAACAAGCAAATCCTATCTTGGCACGAGAACTTACCACAGAAACAAAGACAATTATTGCTAGGTCTTTCTGGTTCAGCAAAGTCTTTAGCTATTGCAAGTAGTCTAGAAAATCAAGATAAGATTTTAGTGATGACTTCGACTTATGGAGAGGCTGAACGTCTGGTCAATGATTTAATTTCCATCTTGGGTTCTGATTTAGTTTATCCATTCTTAGTAGATGATTCACCAATAGTAGAATTTTTAGTATCGTCTCAAGAAAAGATATTTTCCAGAGTTGAAGCTTTGCGTTTTCTAAGAGATAGGTCTCAAAGGGGAATTTTAGTTTGTAACGTCGCAGCTAGTCGTGTATTCTTATCAAATCCTCAAGTTTTTGATGATAGTATCTTAGAACTTCAAGTGGGCCAAGAATGCCAACAAAGTGAACTTAAAAATCACTTGATTTCCCTTGGTTATAAGAAAGTTACACAAGTTCAAAGTCAGGGAGAATTTAGCCTTCGTGGAGATATTCTAGATATCTTTGAAACCTCACAAATATCTCCTTATCGAATAGAATTTTTTGGTGATGAGATTGATGGGATTAGAGAATTCGATGCTGAAACTCAATTATCAAAAGATAGTCAATCTCAAGTCTTAATTTATCCAGCTAGTGATATTTTACTAACTGCTGAAGATTATCATCGTGGTCAAAAATTCTTAGAACATGAGATTGATAAAGCTATTTCTCCAACTTTAAAGTCTTACTTAGAAGAAGTTTTTAGTTGTACAAAACAGCAAGTTCTTCATGCAGATATTCGCAAGTTTTTATCTATTTTTTATAAAAAACAGTGGACATTGATAGACTATGTAAATCAAGTTCCCATTGTCTTTGATGATTTTCAAAAAAATTATCAATCAATATGATATTTTTTTGATAAGGAAACAGCTAGTTACTTGACAGAAGATTTACATAATAGTAAAGCTGTGTCAAATTTACAATATTTTGCTGATGTAGAAAGTCAATTAAAAAAATATGTACCAGCGAGTTTCTTTTCGAATTTTCAAAAAGGTCTTGGAAATCTAAAATTTGATCATCTTTATCAATTTAATCAATATCCCATGCAAGAATTCTTTAATCAGTTTTCTTTCTTGAAAGAAGAAATTGAACGTTATAAAAAATTAAAGTATACGATTGTTCTTCAATCAAGCAGCCAAACAGAATTGAAAAAACTATTATCGATTTTAGACGAATATAGCATTAAAGTTGACAATAGTGACAATAGTAATGAAAATAAAATCTGTAAAGGAACTGTCAATCTTGTTGAAGGAAATCTTCGTCATGGTTTTCATTTTGTGGATGAGAATCTTGTATTTATCACTGAATATGAAATTTTCAAAAAGAAGATTAAACGCAAATATAGAAGACAAAATATTAGCAATGCTGAACGATTAAAGGATTATAGTGAACTCCAAAAAGGAGACTATGTTGTTCATCAAATTCATGGTATTGGTCAATATTTAGGGATTGAAACGATTGAAATAAAAGGAATTCATCGAGACTATGTAAGTGTCCAATACCAAAATGGAGACCGAATTTCTATCCCTGTAGAGCAGATACAGACTCTTTCTAAGTATGTTTCTAGTGATGGTAAGGCTCCAAAGTTAAACAAATTAAACGATGGACGTTTTAAAAAAGCGAAGCAAAAAGTTAAAAATCAGGTTGAAGATATTGCAGATGACTTAATTAAACTATATGCCGAGAGAAGTCAACTCAAAGGATATGCATTTTCAAAAGATGATGAAGATCAAGTTGCTTTTGATGAGGCTTTTCCTTATGTTGAAACTGAAGATCAACTTCGAAGCATCGAAGAAATTAAGAAAGATATGCAAAGTTCTCAACCAATGGATCGACTTTTAGTTGGCGATGTTGGTTTTGGTAAGACAGAAGTAGCAATGCGAGCTGCTTTTAAGGCTGTCAATAATCATAAACAGGTTGTTGTTTTAGTACCGACTACAGTTTTGGCTCAACAACATTACAGCAATTTCAAGGAAAGATTTGAGCAATTTGCTGTCAATGTAGATGTTTTGAGTCGTTTTAGAAGTAAAAAAGAGCAGACTGAGACACTTGAAAAATTGAAAAAAGGGCAAGTAGACATTTTGATAGGAACTCATCGAGTCTTATCTAAAGATGTTGAATTTGCTGATTTAGGATTAATCATCATCGATGAAGAACAACGATTCGGAGTTAAACATAAGGAAGCTTTGAAGGAATTAAAAAAGAAGGTTGATGTCTTGACTTTGACAGCTACACCGATTCCTAGAACTCTGCATATGTCTATGCTAGGTATTCGAGATTTATCTGTCATCGAAACTCCCCCAACTAATCGATATCCTGTACAAACTTATGTTCTTGAACAGAATGATCGTATCATTCGTGATGCTGTATTGAGAGAAATTGATCGTGGTGGTCAGGTTTACTATCTTTACAACAAAGTTGACACGATTGAAAAGAAGGTTTCAGAATTACAAGAGTTAATCCCCGAAGCTTCTATAGGTTTTGTTCATGGTCAAATGAGTGAAATTCGTTTGGAGAATACACTACTTGATTTTATTGAAGGTGAATATGATATTTTAGTAACTACGACAATCATTGAAACAGGAGTGGATATTCCAAATGCCAATACCTTGTTTATCGAAAATGCAGACCACATGGGATTGTCAACCTTGTATCAACTTAGAGGTCGAGTTGGTCGTAGTAATCGTATTGCTTATGCTTATCTCATGTATCGACCAGATAAAACCTTGACAGAAGTTTCTGAGAAAAGATTAGAAGCTATCAAAGGTTTCACTGAATTGGGTTCTGGTTTCAAAATCGCCATGCGTGATTTGTCTATCCGTGGAGCGGGTAATCTTTTAGGAAGTTCGCAGTCCGGTTTTATTGATTCAGTTGGTTTTGAATTGTACTCTCAGTTACTAGAAGAAGCCATTGCTAAGAAAAATGGAACTGACAAGAAACGTGAAAAAGGAAATGCTGAGTTACTTCTACAAATTGATGCTTATCTTCCGGATGAGTACATTTCAGATGAACGGCATAAAATTGAAATTTACAAGAGAATTCGTCAAATTGACAACCGTGTCAACTACGAAGAATTACAAGATGAGTTGATTGACCGATTTGGAGAGTATCCAGATGTAGTTGCTTACCTCCTAGAAATTGGATTAGCTAAAGCTTATCTTGATAAAGTCTTTGTCAATCGTGTTGAAAGAAGAAATAATAAGCTTGTTATTCAATTTGAAAAAATATCTCAACAACTATTCTTAACTCAAGATTATTTCCAAGCCCTCTCACAGACAAGTTTGAAGGCTAATATTTCTGAAAATCAAGGTTTAATCGAAGTTGTTTTTGATATTCGAAATAAAAAAGACTATGAGATTTTAGAAGGACTTTTAACCTTTGGAGAATCGTTAGCTAAGATAAAAGACTTAAAAGAGTCACATTAGGGATTACCTTTTTTCTTCTATAAAAGGGATAAAAATGGTACAATAATAATTTGAGGTATTATAAGATGAGATTAGATAAATATTTAAAAGTATCACGAATTATCAAACGCCGTACAGTGGCTAAAGAAGTTGCAGATAAAGGGCGAATTAAGGTAAATGGAATCCTTGCTAAGAGTTCTACAGATTTAAAAGTCAATGATCAGGTTGAAATTCGCTTTGGAAATAAGTTGTTGCTTGTGAAAGTGCTAGAAATGAAAGATAGCACAAAAAAAGAAGATGCAGCTGGAATGTATGAAATTATCAGTGAAACAAGGGTAGAAGACGATGTATAAAAAAATAGTCCAAATGAATAACTCTTTTATTCAAAATGAATACCAACGACGTAAATACATGATGGAAGAACGTCAAAAACGGAATCGTTTTATGGGTTGGGTTTTGATTTTGATTATGTTGTTATTTATCTTACCAACTTATAATTTAGCGCAAAGTTATCAACAATTACTGACACGTCGCCAGCAACTAGCTGATTTGAACAAACAATATCAGGAATTGAGCGATGAAAAGGATAAAGAAGCTAGTTTAGCAACGAAGTTAAAAGACGAATCCTATGCTGCTAAATATTCCCGTGCAAATATTATTATTCAAAAACATGGGAGGAAGTTTATACAATTCCGGACTTGCTTCCTAGGTAATATTAAATGGAAAATTTATTAGATATTGTTGAACAATTTTTAAGTCAATCAGATGAAAAATTAGATGAGTTAGCTCAAAAGAATCATCTATTAAGACTGCAAGAAGAAGAGGGGAAAAAGAATGCGTAAATTTTTAGTGATATTACTACTTCCTATTTTCCTAAAAAGTGTACAAGTAGTAAGCACTGAGAATCAAGTTATTATTCCAAAACAAGAAGTTTATTCCTTAACTCACGCTCCGTATCATTTTTATTATCAAGATACTATAGAATCTCCAAAATTTTATGGTGAGACACCTGTTTATTCTACAGAAGACCTGATTAATGAATCAGGTAAAGTAAATGCAGAAACAACATTAACCGTTACAGAATGGCGATTAAATAAGCAAGGGCAGCCTGTCTTTAAATTGTCTAATAATCAATTTGTGATGGCTGATAAACGACTTTTATACGATAGTTCCATCGTCAATAATTTTTCAAAACGAGTCTGGTTAGAACCTGAATTTGTCGTCTATAATAGTCCTTATGATCAACAAGAATTAAAGTCTACTTTAGCGCCTTATCAAGAAGTTGAAGCAGATATGTCTATTTTTGCTGAAGGTCGTGAATTCTTACATATCAAGCAAACGGGCTGGATTTCGACGGATTATATTTCCGATGATGATAATCGTATTCAGAAAGTACAAGAGTTGCTATCTGCGAATTATCAAAATGAACAGTTCTCTATTTATATTAAACAATTGAGTACAGGTAAGGAAGCTGGCATTAATGAAAATCAGAAAATGTATGCTGCTAGTGTTATGAAATTACCTTATCTTTATTCTGTTCAGGAAAAAATCAATCAAGGTGATTACCAACTTGACACGAAATTGAAGTATGTTTCCGAAGTTAATGATTTCCCTGGTTCTTATAAACCGGAAGGAAGCGGAAGTCTCCCTAAAACAGCGGACAATAAAGAATACACAATCAAAGATTTAATCACAAAAACTGCAAAAGAATCTGACAATGTAGCTCATAATATTCTTGCTTATTATATTACGAATAAATCAGATGAAGCCTTTAAAAAAGAGATGACTACTATCGCAGGTGAAGAGTGGAATGTGACAGATAAGATGGCTTCAGCTAAAATGGCTGGTCAAGTTATGGAATCTATTTATAATCAAAATGGTTTTGTTTTAGAATCTCTTTCACAAACATCTTTTGATAATCAGCGGATTGCTAAGAATATTTCTGCTAAGGTAGCCCATAAAATTGGGGATGCAGATGAATTTAAACACGATGTGGGAATAGTCTATACAGATTCTCCTTTCGTTATTTCAATCTTTACCCAAAATTCTGATTACGATACGATTTCTAAAATTGCTAAGGATGTCTACGAGGTCCTAAAATGAGAGACCGTGATTTTTTAAATCATCTCCTAGAGAAAGGTTATTTTAAAGATCATTCAAGAGTTGTGCTAGCTTTGTCTGGTGGATTGGATTCGATGTTCCTTTTTCAACTTCTTTTGACCTATCAAAAAGAACTTGGTATTGAATTGTTTTTAGCTCATGTAAATCATAAACAAAGACCAGAGTCAGATAAGGAAGAAAATGAATTAAGAAAATTAGCTGAACAAGCTGGAGTTCCAATTTATGTAGCTTGTTTTACTGGAGATTTTTCAGAAGCGAATGCTCGTCAATTTCGCTATGAATTTTTTAGAGAAGTGATGGAGAAAACTTCATCTACAGCTCTTGTAACAGCTCATCATGCAGATGATCAGGTTGAGACGATTTTTATGCGCTTGATAAGAGGGGTTAGATTACAACATTTATCAGCTATTAAGGAAAGACAAGAGTTTGATAAAGGAGAATTGATTCGTCCATTACTATCTTTTTATAAGAGGGAATTTCCTGAAATTGAGCATTTTGAGGATGTTACAAATCAGGAAAATCACTACTTTCGCAATCGTATTCGGAACCTCTATCTACCACAGTTAGAAAAAGAAAATATTCAGGTAAAAAAAGCATTTTTAGAGTTTGGAAAAGAGGTTTCTGATTATAAGAGTGCTCTGAATGAATTATCTCAAACAGTCAATGTGGAAGATTTAACTCAGTTTTTATCTTTTTCTGAAGCAACACAACGAGTTTTACTACAAAAGTACCTTAGTCGTTTTCCAGATTTAAATGTAACAAGAGAACAATTTCAAGAAATCCACCATATTTTAAAAAACAAGAGTCAATATCGTCATCGTGTAAAAAATGGTTATGAACTTATAAAAGAATATCAGCACTTTCGAATTTGTAAAATCAGACCAAAGTCTGATGAAAAAAGTAGTGAGTGTGTGTTAAACTATCAAAATCAAGTTTATTATGATGGTTATCTCTTTTCATTTGGAATTCCTCTAAGAGGAGAAGATGTTCAACAGATAAATGTTTCCCGTGAAACATCATTGATTTTGCGACATCGAAAGCCAGGTGATTATTTGATAAAAAATGGTTACCGAAAAAAAGTAAGGCGACTTTTTATTGATTTAAAAATACCTACAGAAAAACGAAAAAATGCGATTATTGTTGAGCAATTTGGACAAATTTATTCAATTTTAGGAATCGAACTCAGTGATTTGAGTATAAAAATGAAAAATGATATAATGAACACTGTACTTTATATAGAAAAAATAGATAGGTAAAATCATGTTAGAACAAGATATCAAGAAGATTTTGATTTCACAAGATGAAATTACAGAAGCAGCTAAGAAGTTAGGTGCTCAATTGACAAAAGATTATGAAGGGAAAAATCCGATTTTAGTTGGAATTTTAAAAGGATCCATTCCTTTTATGGCAGAATTAGTCAAATATATTGACACTCATCTTGAAATGGATTTTATGATGGTTTCTAGTTATCATGGAGGAACTGTAAGTAGTGGTGTCATTAATATCAAACAAGATGTTACTCAAGATGTTAAAGGTAGACACATTGTCTTTGTAGAAGATATTATTGATACTGGACAAACATTAAAAAGTTTGAGAGATATGTTTACTGCTAGAGAAGCAGCGTCTGTTAAGATTGTTACTATGCTGGATAAACCAGAAGGACGTACTGTAGAAATTGAAGCAGATTATACATGTTTTACAATTCCAAATGAATTCGTTGTAGGCTATGGTTTAGACTATAATGAAAATTATCGTAATCTTCCTTATGTAGGCGTGTTGAAAGAGGAAGTTTACTCAAAATAGAAGGGTAAGTTGTTGAATGCAAAAACAAAATAATGGTTTTATAAAAAATCCATTTCTTTATTTGTTGATGATTTTCTTGCTAGTAACGGGATTCCAGTACTTTTTCGCTGGGAGAGCTGCTGGGCACAGTCAACAAATTAAATACTCAGAATTGGTGCAGGAAATCACTAATGACAATGTAAAAGAAATAACCTATCAACCAAGTGGTAGTGTTATTGAAGTGTCTGGTGTCTATAAAACTGCTAAAACAGAAACCGGAAACAGGGATTCAGTTTTTCACACCTTCTGCAACAAAAGTAGAAAAATTTACAAGTATTATTCTTCCATCGGATACTACTGTAGCAGATTTGCAAAAACTAGCTGGTGAACACCAAACACAAGTTGAGGTCAAGCACGAAAGCTCAAGTGGTATGTGGATTAACATCTTAGTTTCGGTAGTGCCATTTGCCATTTTATTCTTCTTCCTATTTTCTATGATGGGAAATATGGGAGGAAATAGCGGACGCAATCCGATGAGCTTTGGACGCAGTAAAGCTAAGGCTGCTAATAAGGAAGATATCAAAGTACGCTTTTCAGATGTAGCAGGAGCTGAAGAAGAAAAACAAGAACTTGTTGAAGTTGTTGAATTCTTGAAAGATCCAAAACGCTTTACAAAATTAGGTGCTCGTATCCCAGCTGGTGTTCTCTTAGAGGGACCTCCGGGAACTGGTAAAACATTACTTGCTAAAGCAGTAGCAGGAGAAGCTGGAGTACCGTTCTTTAGTATTTCAGGTTCTGACTTCGTAGAAATGTTCGTCGGTGTCGGTGCCAGCCGTGTACGTTCACTCTTTGAGGACGCTAAAAAAGCAGCACCAGCTATTATCTTCATCGATGAAATTGATGCCGTTGGTCGCCAACGTGGTGTTGGTTTAGGTGGAGGTAATGATGAACGTGAACAAACCTTGAACCAACTCTTGATTGAAATGGATGGTTTTGAAGGAAATGAAGGAATCATTGTCATTGCAGCAACGAACCGTTCAGATGTTCTAGATCCAGCCCTTCTTCGTCCAGGTCGTTTTGACAGAAAAGTATTAGTTGGTCGTCCAGATGTTAAAGGACGCGAAGCAATACTGAAAGTCCATGCTAGAAATAAACCTCTAGCAGAAGATGTGGATTTGAAGTTAGTAGCACAACAAACTCCAGGTTTTGTTGGTGCTGATTTAGAAAATGTATTGAACGAAGCGGCATTAGTTGCTGCCCGTCGTAACAAATCAGTCATTGATGCTTCTGATATTGATGAGGCAGAAGATCGCGTTATTGCAGGGCCTTCTAAGAAAGATAAAACTGTTTCCCAAAAAGAACGTGAAATGGTTGCTTATCACGAAGCCGGGCACACT
This sequence comes from uncultured Streptococcus sp., assembly GCA_916439135.1. Classification (GTDB taxonomy): domain Bacteria; phylum Bacillota; class Bacilli; order Lactobacillales; family Streptococcaceae; genus Streptococcus. Next base: position 1,042,442 of record CAKAHR010000001.1, read on the forward strand.
ATCGTAGGGTTAGTCTTATCAAATGCGCGTGTCGTTCATAAGGTAACAATTGTTCCACGTGGTCGTGCTGGTGGTTACATGATTGCTCTTCCAAAAGAAGATCAAATGCTGTTATCTAAAGAAGATATGAAAGAACAATTAGCAGGTTTGATGGGTGGACGTGTTGCTGAAGAGATTATTTTCAATGTCCAAACAACAGGTGCATCGAACGACTTCGAACAAGCGACCCAAATGGCGCGTGCTATGGTTACTGAGTATGGAATGAGTGAAAAACTTGGACCAGTACAGTATGAAGGTAATCATGCTATGTTTGGTGCTCAATCCCCACAAAAAACAATTTCAGAGCGTACTGCTTACGAAATTGACGAAGAAGTTCGTGCTTTGTTGAATGAAGCACGTAATAAAGCGGCTGAAATCATTCAATCAAACCGTGAAACGCATAAATTGATTGCAGAAGCCTTGTTGAAATATGAAACATTGGATAGTACACAAATCAAATCTCTGTATGAAACAGGAAAGATGCCTGAATCAGAAGAAGAGGAATCTCGTGCTCTATCATATGATGAAGTCAAATCAAAAATGGCTGAAGAAAATTAAAATTTCAGCAGAAGAGATACAAGAGAGGATAAGTTTTATCCTCTCTTTTCTACTATTTAAAAAAACAAATCTATGAAAAATTAGTAATAAAATTTCAGAAAAAAAGAGTCAAACTAGTTGACAAGAACGCGCAAAATGAGTATATGTGAGATGTTGATGCCATATGCTCATAGAAAACCAAGCATTGTGGGCAAAACTAACCGAAAGCTCTGGCAGACGCACTGCTTAGACAGTACAGCCTCTCAGAGCGTCTGAAGGGAACATTACAAGACTTCTAGCCTACTGCGTGCGCGCGCTGGATCACGTACATGGTACTACTAGTACGAGTTGAAATATCAACACTGCACCATCGGATACACTTTCGGTCTCTCCTTAGGTCCCGGACTAACCCAGGGCGGTGACGAGCCTTCCCTGAAACCTTGTCTTACGGTGACAGACCTCACCTCGTCTTTCGCCACCATACCGGCATTCTCACTTCTATGCGTTCCAGCACCTCACGGTACACCTTCTCTCACACATAGAACTGCCTCCTCACCATACCTATAAAGGTATCCACAGCTTCGGTAAATTGTTTTAGCTCCTGCATACATTTTGGCGCAGGGTCACCTGACTAGTGAGCTATTACGCACTCTTTGAATGAATAGCTGCTTCAAGCTAACATCCTAGTTGTCTGTGCAACCCCACATCCTTTTTCCACTTAACAATTATTTTGGGACCTTTAGCTGGTGGTCTGGGCTGTTTCCTTCGACTACGGATCTTAGCACTCGCAGTCTGACTGCTCGACCATAATTCATTGGTATCTGGAGTTTATCTGAGATTGGTAATCCGGGATGGACCCCTCACCCAAAACAGTGCTCTACCTCCAAGAATCTTAATGTCGACGCTAGCCTCTAAAGCTATTTCTCGGAGAGAACCAGCTATCTCCAAGTTCGTTTGGAATTTCCTCCGCCACCCACAAGTCATCCAAGCACCTTTTCAGTGCCCTGTTCGGTCCTCCAGTGCAGTCTTACCGCACCTTCAACCTGCCTGCAGGGTAGGTCCATGGTTTTGGTCATCATCATGATACTAATGCGCCCTATTCAGACTCGGTTTCCCTACGGCTCCGTCTCTTCAACTTAACCCTCGCATCATATCGTAACTCGCCGGTTCATTCTATAAAGGCACGCTCTCACCCATTAACGGGCTCGAACTTGTTGTAGGCACACGGTTTCAGGTTCTATTTCACCCTCCCGGGGTGCTTTTCACCTTCCCTCACGGTACTGGTTCACTATCGGTCACTAGGAGTATTTCAGGGTTGGGAGATGGTCCTCCCAGATTCCGACGGGATTTCACGTGTCCCGCCGTACTCAGGATACTGCTAGGTACAAAGACTATTTTAAATACGAGGCTTTTACTCTCTTTGGCTGATCTTCCCAAATCATTCTTCTATAATCTTTGAGTCCACATTGTCAGTCTTACAACGGAAGAGTAAACTCTTCGGTTTGCCTCCCGCCGTTTCGCTCGCCGCTCACTAAGGCAATCGCTTTTTGCTTTCTCCTTCCGCAGCTACTTAGATGTTTCAGTTCACTGCGCTTCTCCCTCATCCTTAACAGATATGGTAACAGGTATCACCCGCTGGTCTCCATTCGGAAATCCCTGATCATCGCTTACATACCCAAGGCATATCGTCGTTTGTCACGTCCTTCTTCGGCTCCTAGTGCCAAGGCATCCACCGTGCGCCCTTATTAACTTAACCTTATTTTCTGACCTTTCAGTCATAAACTCTTATTAATACTACAGCGTTTTCGGTTTATTTTCTTGTTACTATTTGATATAGATATTCAATTTTCAATGTGCATTACTTGGTGATCTCTCACCAATGGAGCCTAGTGAACGCAGAACTGCTGCGTGCAAAGCAGGCGCCTCCCAGCTGGCAAGGCCCCACAAGACCTCTCAAGACTAAACAAGACCAATGTGCATTCCTTTATCCTCAGAAAGGAGAGTGATCCAGCCGCACCTTCCGATACGGCTACCTTGTTACGACTTCACCCCAATCATCTATCCCACCTTAGGCGGCTGGCTCCAAACAGGTTACCTCACCGACTTCGGGTGTTACAAACTCTCGTGGTGTGACGGGCGGTGTGTACAAGGCCCGGGAACGTATTCACCGCGGCGTGCTGATCCGCGATTACTAGCGATTCCGACTTCATGTAGGCGAGTTGCAGCCTACAATCCGAACTGAGACTGGCTTTTAAGAGATTAGCTTTCGTCACCGACTCTGCGACTCGTTGTACCAGCCATTGTAGCACGTGTGTAGCCCAGGTCATAAGGGCATGATGATTTTGACGTCATCCCACCTCCTCCGGTTTATGTACCGGCAGTCTCGCTAGAGTGCCCAACTGAATGATGGCAACTAACAATAGGGGTTGCGCTCGTTGCGGGACTTAACCCAACATCTCACGACACGAGCTGACGACAACCATGCACCACCTGTCACCTCTGTCCCGAAGGAAAACTCTATCTCTAGAGAGGTCAGAGGGATGTCAAGACCTGGTAGGTTCTTCGCGTTGTTTGGAATTAAACTACTGCTCCACTGCCAGTGCCCCGTCAATTCCTTTGTGTTTCAACCTTGCGGTCGTACTCCCCAGGCGGAGTGCTTTAATGCGTTAGCTTTCGGCACTCCAAACCCCGAAAGTGGCCCATACCTAGCACTCATCGATATTACGGCGTGGACCACCAGGGTACTCAATCCTGCCCTTTACGCTCGACGCTGAGCCTGTAGTCGTTGGCAAGCCAGAGAGTCATGCTCGCCACCGAAAAGTGCTCCTCCATGTGTCTACGCATTTCACCGCCAAGCACATGGAATTCCACCTCCTCTTGCACTCAAGCTAAACAGTTTCAGCGTACGGCGGTTGCTCACAGCTTTCTTAACTTCAGACTCATCTCAACCGCCTGCGCTCGTCTTTTACGCCCAATAAACCGGACAACGCTCGGGACCCACGTATTACCGCGAAGCGTTGGCACGTAGTGTAAAGGCCGTCCTTTCTGGTGAGATACCGTCAGCAGTGTGAACTTTCCACCTCACACTCGTTCTTCTCTTACAACAGAGCTTTCACGATCCGAAAACCTTTCTTCACTCACGGCGTTGTCTCGGCTGGGGACTTTCCGTCCATTGCCGAAGATTCTACCGCTGCCTCCTGCAGGAGTCTCAAATGTGTCTCAGTCCCAGTGTGGCTGATCACCCTCTCAGGTTTGGCTTATGCCGTCGCCGGTGAGCTCGTTACCACCAACTACAGCTAATACAACGCAGGTCCATCTGGTAGTGATGCAATTGCACCTTTTCAAGCAGATATCATGCGATACTCCACTGTCATGCGGTATTAGCTATCAGTTCTGGTTAGTTAACCTCTCGCCACCAGGCAGGTTACCTACGCGTTACTCACCTGTTCGGTCACTCATCCGGCGAGCAGGCTCCTCCCTTCAGCGTTCTATCACTTGCATGTATTAGGCATCGCCGCCAGCGTTCGTCCTGAGCCAGGATCAAACTTCATTAAAAGTTTTGAGTTCTCACTCATTTCTGTCACTGAGCCAGATTTATTGTTTTTCATTGTCAGTACCACAACCTTAGTCGCAGTGCCCCGTACATTGGTTCGTCTTGTTCAGCTGTGCCGTCTGCCTCTCATCTCTTTCATGAGCGACACCATATTAGCATCACAGTCACTTTTTAACCGTCAACAGGTTTTTAACTTTTTTTATTTCCTATTAACCCATCTGTACACACCCATAGTCCGTAATGGATTCGAACCCGTGTTAACATGTGAAAAGTGGTGTTCAACCCCTTGACCAACGGACC